>NZ_JADEWJ010000214.1:0-6965 GCF_015207725.1 Synechocystis sp. LEGE 06083 | reverse complement strand
CTCGTCTTCAGCTTCTTTCTTCCATTTTTCACTACCCGTTCACTTTCACAATAGATACAGTTCATTTTTTTCAACCTTATACTGCGTAACAATTCTAGCTCTCACTCCCTAAGCAGACAATGCCCAATTCCATCACTGTTGTCATCTAAAGTGCTAGCAAGTTCGGCTAAGCTTTTCCAGCAATCGTTACTGTGGGTAGTGGCAAAAACCTGAACATTAAGATCATTAGCTGTTTGCCAAATCATTTTCCACATATCATCCATTGCAGTGTAATGGAGTCCAGTATCAATTTCATCAACTAATAAAATACCGTCTTTGACGTTGACAATTGATAAGGCTAAACCCAACATCCGCCAAATACCATCACCCATACTACCAATTGGAACAGGACGATTACAGTCATACAATTTTACCCGAAAACTAGCATTTCCTTTGCGATTAGTTGGAGCAACTCTTTCAATACTTGAGTCTATCGACTGTAAAGCTTGATATACCAAATATTCTTTTTCAGTTAATTCGACATTTTCAAAAAGATCTATCATGTCAGAGATGACAAGAGACTGAGGAGGTACTAGTCTAGTTATTTTGCCAGAATTGACGCCTTTTTTTGAATATTTTTTAATAAATTTTATATCCTGACCGTACAAAAGAAACGAAGGATTCTTATCGACTTTTTCGTTAATTCTTATTTCGGGAACCACTTCATAATACATTTGGCCCAACTCTGACTTATAACCAAGCTTCACTAATGCTCTTAGCCCACACTTTTCTAGTTCATTCCTATTATTAAAATGCTCTTGTATGCTAGTCAGTTCGAAAAATGAATCATCCTCAGGATCTCTACCAAAGAAAAAATTACTAAACTCAACTGCATCAGAATCTTTGAAATCATAATCATATTCATGGCGGACTACTGCTATTTCAGCAAAATCCGAGAGATATCCCCCAGAATAGAGGAGTTTAATTGATTCTAAAATCGAGCTTTTTCCACTATTGTTTTTTCCCACTAATAAATTAACTCGCCCTAAATTAGATAACTCAAAATGGGGAAAGCAGCGAAAATTTTCAATAACTAGTGACTTCAACATAATTGTTCGACTTTTAATACTTTTATCTTCTTCTACCACATGGATCCACCCAATTTTACCAATAAAAAATCCTCGCTATCAGTTTAACGAGGATGTTGAAAATTTAAATATTCAATTTCAATTTAGAGCTTGACTTCAATATCAACCCCAGCGGGGAGATCCAACTTCATGAGAGCGTCAATGGTTTTGGAAGAAGGCTGATAAATGTCGATGATACGGCGGTGGGTGCGGGTTTCGAAATGCTCCCGGGAATCTTTATCCACGTGGGGAGAGCGCAACACACAATAAACCTTCCGTTTGGTGGGCAAAGGAATGGGCCCCACAGCAGCGGCATTAGTACGATTAGCGGTATCAACAATCTTGTCGCAGGATGTATCGAGAAGGCGACGGTCAAAGGCTTTGAGGCGGATACGGATCTTTTGTTGTTGCAATGTTGCCATGGAAATTTAACTCAGAATTAGCGGACTGTTTAATTGTCAAGGTTCAGAAAGTTGAGTAGTCAGCGGGGCTGGCCCAGTCAGAAAAAACTTACCGTAACCAACCCAACACCAACTACATCATTAATGTTGTTCTAAGGACTACTTCAAAATCTTAGAAACAACACCGGCACCGATGGTACGACCACCTTCACGGATAGCAAAACGCATCCCTTGTTCAATGGCGATGGGATTGATCAGCTCAACGGTCATTTTGATACGATCGCCAGGCATAACCATTTCCACAGCACTACCATCATCAGCGGTGTAGCTCTTGATGGTACCAGTTACGTCCGTTGTCCGCACATAGAACTGGGGGCGGTAGTTGGCAAAGAAAGGAGTATGGCGACCGCCTTCTTCTTTCTTGAGCACATAGACTTCCCCTTCAAATTCGGTGTGGGGAGTGATGGAACCGGGCTTGGCCAAAACCATACCCCGTTCGATATCTTCTTTTTGAATACCCCGGAGAAGCAGACCGACGTTGTCCCCAGCCATCCCTTCTTCAAGGGTTTTCTGGAACATTTCCACACCGGTAACGGTGGCTTTACGAGTATCTTTAATGCCGACGATGGAAATTTCTTCGCCAACTTTAACTTTACCCCGTTCAATCCGACCAGTGGCAACGGTACCACGACCAGTGATGGAGAATACGTCTTCTACAGCCATCAAGAAAGGCTTGTCCACTTCGCGCTCAGGGGTGTCGATGTAATCATCCACAGCTTTCATCAGCTCAAGGATTGCATCTTTGTATTCTTTTTCGCCTTCGATCGCCTTAAGGGCAGAGCCAGCCACGATGGGAATGTCATCGCCGGGGAAATCGTAGTCGCTGAGCAACTCACGAACTTCCAATTCCACCAGTTCTAACAGTTCTTCGTCGTCCACCATGTCTTTCTTGTTCAAAAAGACCACTAGTTTGGGAACCCCTACCTGCTTGGCCAAGAGAATGTGCTCCCGGGTTTGGGGCATGGGGCCATCAGCGGCGGAAACCACCAGAATCGCACCGTCCATCTGGGCGGCACCGGTGATCATGTTTTTCACATAGTCAGCGTGACCAGGACAGTCCACGTGGGCATAGTGACGGCTATCGGTTTCATACTCAACGTGGGCGGTATTGATGGTAATACCCCGGGCTTTTTCCTCAGGAGCCGCATCAATATCTTCATATTTCCGGGCTTTGGCACCACCCAATTCCGCCAAGGTCATGGTGATCGCCGCCGTTAGGGTGGTTTTACCGTGGTCAACGTGACCAATGGTGCCAATGTTTACGTGGTCTTTCGTCCGTTCAAATTTTGCGCGTGCCATGAATAAATAATTCCTTTGATTGTTTCTACACAGATTGCAGTCCTAGGAGAACCGCCGGGTTAGGCATACCCTCTGCTTTTGGCGACGATCGCCTCGGCAACATTACGGGGTACTTCTGCATAATGGCTAAATTCCATCGAAAAAATACCCCGGCCTTGGGTTTTTGACCGGATATCGGTCGCATAACCAAACATTTCCGCTAATGGGACACTAGCGGCCACTTTGGCTATGCCCTGCTCCGTTTCCTGGCCCTCAATGTGGCCCCGACGGGCATTGAGGTCACCGATCACGTTGCCCATGAAGTCATCAGGAACTTCAATCTCGACTTTCATGACCGGCTCCAGGAGCACAGGGTCAGCCTGGTTAACAGCCTCCCGGATTGCCATGGAACCAGCAATCTTGAAGGCCATCTCCGATGAGTCCACATCATGGAAAGACCCATCCACCAAGGTGGCTTTGAGGTCAATGACCGGGTAGCCCGCCAACACCCCCGAAGCACAGGCTTCCTTCATCCCCTGTTCTGACGGGGCAATGTATTCCTTCGGAATGATGCCACCGACGATCTTAGAGACAAATTCAAAGCCCGTCCCAGGCTCGGTGGGCTCCACCTCAATGACCACATGGCCATATTGGCCTTTGCCCCCACTCTGGCGAATGAATTTACCTTCAGCCTGCACCGCCTTACGAATGGTTTCCCGATAAGCTACCTGGGGAGCCCCCACATTGGCCTCCACCTTAAATTCCCGCAGCATTCGGTCCACCAGAATTTCTAAATGCAATTCTCCCATGCCGGCGATCACCGTTTGATTGGTTTCTGGATCGACGCTGACCCGGAAGGTGGGATCCTCTTCAGATAGGGACTGCAAAGCCTTGGAAAGCTTGTCCATATCCTGTTTGGTTTTTGGTTCCACCGCCACGGAAATGACCGGCTGGGGAATAAACAGGGACTCTAAAATAATTGGTTCTTGGTCATCACAAAGGGTGTCTCCGGTGAGAGTATCCTTGAGCCCCAGCACTGCCCCCAGATCGCCGGCGTTAAGCTGATCTACCTCGATGCGCTCATCGGCTTTGAGAATAATTAGGCGAGAAATGCGCTCTTTCTTCTCTTTGGTGGAATTGAGCACGTAACTGCCCTTGGACAACACACCGGAATAAACCCGCACAAAGGTAAGCCGACCAAACTGATCTGCCATTACCTTAAAAGCCAAGGCCGACAGGGGAGCTTCATCGTCCGCTGGTCTAGCAGCCACTTCCCCATCGGGTAAATGTCCCTCGATCGCCGGTACTTCCAGGGGGGAGGGGAGATAATCCACCACGGCATCGAGTAAAAGCTGGACCCCTTTATTTTTAAACGCGGAGCCGCAGAGCACTGGTACCATGGTGCCGGCAATGGTGCCCCGCCGTAGACCAGCCACCAATTCATCGGCGGTCAACTCTTCCCCTTCTAAATACTTTTCCATCAGGGCATCATCTGCTTCTGCCACCGATTCCACCAAGCGCAAGCGATATTCTTCTGCTTTATCTTGCACTGCAGCAGGGATGGGAACTTCTTGGATGTCCGTGCCCAAATCGTTTTTGTACAAGTAGGCCTTCATCCGCACCAAATCCACGATGCCTTCAAACTCCGCTTCACTACCAATGGGAATTTGAATGGGCACTGCATTAGCCCGCAGGCGATCGCTAATTTGTTGACAGACCCGGAAAAAATTAGCCCCGGTGCGGTCCATTTTATTGATAAAGGCAATGCGGGGCACATGGTACCGTTCCGCCTGACGCCACACCGTTTCCGATTGGGGTTGCACTCCCCCCACGGAACAAAATACAGCAATTACTCCGTCCAGTACTCGCATGGAGCGTTCCACCTCAATGGTGAAATCCACGTGCCCTGGAGTGTCGATGATATTAATGTGGTGCCCCAACCAATCGGTACTAATAGCTGCGGCTGTGATGGTGATGCCCCTTTCCCTCTCCTGGGCCATCCAGTCCGTCACCGCCGTACCTTCATGAACCTCACCGATTTTGTGGACCACGCCAGAGTAGAACAGAATCCGTTCCGTCGTGGTGGTCTTACCCGCATCAATGTGGGCGGCGATACCAATGTTACGTATTCGTTCTAGGGGCACTGTGCGAGCCATGAAGTTTACTCCTAACCGGGGGTTCGACCACAAACAAGCTCTCTCTTCCCCAAGGGGAAATGGGAGGCCATTAACAATTCTATACGTTTTCCCCGACCTTTCTAGACTTGCAACTAAATCTGGGGGGAAATTTTACTGGAAACTAGCCCAGGGAGGTGTGGGGGCAACTCAACCCCAAACCTGTGGTGATGATGTTTTGCCTAGTAGCGGTAATGGGCAAAGGCTTTGTTGGCCTCGGCCATGCGGTGGGTTTCTTCCCGCTTTTTGATGGCGGCGCCGGTTTCATTGGCGGCATCCATAATTTCGTTAGCCAATTTGCTTTCCATGGTGCGGCCACCCCGAGCACGGGAAAAATGCACTAACCAGCGCAAGGCCAGAGCAGTCCCCCGGGCGGGGCGAACTTCCATGGGCACTTGGTAGGTGGCACCCCCAACCCGACGGGCTTTAACTTCCACCAGGGGAGTCAGGTTTTTGATCGCCTTTTCAAATACCTCCAAGGGATCTTCGCCGGTTTTTTCACCAACGGAGGTCAAGGCATTGTAAACAATGCTAGAAGCCAAGGATTTTTTACCGGAGCGCATTACCCGACGGATGGTCATGCTCAGCAGAGTGCTGTTGTAAACGGGATCCGGGGGGACAGGGCGCTTTTTGACGTTGCCGCGACGAGACATAACTTTTTACTCTTTTTGCTCTAGATAATCATTAAAGGTTGTGGTCACTGCCAAACTTCTCAGGCTAGGCCGCCGGAAGTAAGGGAGAGTTGTAAAACTGGCTACACCTTCACCAGACAAGGGAAGTTAGCCTAGTGGAAAGTTGAGAAAGTTATTTCTTCGCTTTTTCCCGTTTGGTGCCGTATTTGGAGCGACCCTGTTTCCGGTCTTTAACTCCGGTGGCATCCAGCGTCCCCCGCACAATATGGTAGCGAACCCCAGGCAGGTCTTTCACCCGACCGCCCCGGATCAGGACGACGGAGTGCTCCTGCAGGTTATGGCCAATGCCGGGGATGTAGGCCGTCACCTCAAACCCAGAGGTAAGACGTACCCTGGCCACTTTCCGCAGGGCGGAGTTGGGCTTTTTTGGGGTGGTGGTGTAAACCCTGGTGCAGACTCCCCGCCGTTGGGGGCATTGCTTGAGGGCAGGGGATTTAGTTTTCTTCTGTACCTTCGAGCGTTCGCTACGAATTAGCTGCTGGATAGTTGGCATGTGTTAAATATAGTGGGAATTAGGATCGTTCTCCTAATAAATAAGAAAATCATCGACAAATTTTCATCATACCGTTGCCCATTTAGCACTGTCAACCTAAGTTGGGGCTGTGTTGGTGAAAGCAGTGGGCAGATATTGTAAGTCCGTGGGGTGGTCTATGTCCGGTAGGGCAGGCAGATTGTAAGGGCGATCGCCGTTTTGGACAATTTTGGCTAGGGTCTGTTGATAAACTCTCTCGGTGCCCCAGTCGATTTGCTCAAAATAGGCAGGGTTGAACCTAGTCAAGCCAATTAGATAATAACCGCCATCCAGGGCCGGTCCCAACACCACCGAGCAATTATCCAAGGCGGTGAACGCAGTTTGGAGCAATTCTGGAGTCACACCGGGGCAATCAATGCCGATAATCACCACTTTTTGACTGCCTTGGCCAAGGGCCCACTGACAGGATTTTTGCAGGCGATCGCCTAAATCCCCGGAGCTTTGGGATTGGTAAGTTAAATCATTCCCTAACCATTGCTTCATCTGGTGCTCAGGGCCGCCAGTGTAAAAAATGGTCACCTGGGATTTGATTAAGGTTTGCTGGCGGAAAATATTAGCGATGTGAACTGTATGTTCCGTCAGTTGTTGCTGTAACTGAGCCGCTCCCCCAGGGCCGAGGGCGGGAATGAGGCGAGTTTTAGTTTTTCCCGGTTCTGGCCAACGGGTAAAGATGAGTAAATGTTGTTCAGCCATGGAAAGTTTGGGGGGCGCAGATAAATAAC
>NZ_JADEWJ010000213.1:0-6969 GCF_015207725.1 Synechocystis sp. LEGE 06083 | reverse complement strand
GGGTTATTTTCCCCCGGATAAACTCCAGCTATCAGTGCAGGTGCTGCAATGGGCGCCGGTACAGGTAACGGTGGCAGGGGACGTATTCCAGCCAGGGCGGGTACTAATTGAAAATCCTGGAGAACCCAGCAACGAAATTACAGTGCCCCCAGAAAGTCAGTCGGTGACGGGGGATTATCCCTTTTGGCGCTACGGCATTAACGCACTCCGGGCCGTGGGGGGCGTTTTACCCACAGCGGATGTGGCCAATATTGTGGTGCAACGGGGAGAGGAAGAAATTCCCCTAGATCTGTCGGGAGTATTCACTGGGGATGCGGTGGCCGATATTCCCCTCATGGCTGGCGATCGCCTAGTGGTGCCCAGCGCTGGCCAGGTGCAACCGGCCTTGGCCCGTCCCTCCCAAATCACTCCCCCTGGTATTAAGGTATTTATTTCCAACCTCACCGTACCCGCCAATAGTAATGCCACCTCGGCAGTGGGAAACCAACAAGAAGGCATCACCTTTCCCTATGGGGCCCGCTTTAGTCAAGCAGTGGTGGCGGCCAACTGTGTGGGAGGTACTGTCAATGTCAACGCCGATCGCCGGGCTATTTTGGTGCGGGTGGATACGGCCAGTGGAGCAACCCTGGTCACCGAAAAACCGGTGGAAGAATTGGTGCGTAATTCCCACAGCAACACAGACAATCCCCTGCTCATGCCAAGGGACGCCATTGCTTGTTACGATTCCGGTATGACCAACACTAGGGATATTTTCCGCTCCATCACTGATTTCCTCAGTCCCCTAGACCCCTTTTTGATTTTCCGTAATCTTTTCTTCCGTTAGGGGTTTTAACTACACCGTTAGGTTAATCGCTATGGCCACCACTTCCTCCTCCCCAACTAAGGACCGGTTTCCCAACGGTAATGAATCTGAAGCCCTTAACTCCCCCGAAGATGGTGCCATGGACAATGTTGAAGTAGGGGAAATGGATGGAGAAGAGGACATCGCAACAATTAAACCAAGATTAAGCTTGCCTTTGGGGCGCATTGCTAAATATTTAACTTTGGCAGTGGGGGCCAATACATTACTGTGGGCGGGAACGTTAAGTTACCTGAAGCACACCGCTCCCACCTACACCAGTGAATTAGTGGTGCATGTCGCTGGTAATGCCCTGGGGGTAAACCTCAACCTCCCCGACGTGGGCCAGGCGGCCACTTCCACCACCTCCGCCTTTGGCAGTTCTTCCGACCCAAGGGAAAATTACAAATTACTAGCCCTGGGGGATACGGTGATTCAAGAAGCGGCGGCCAGTGTGAGCATAGAAGTTGAAGAATTTGGTGAGCCGAAAATTATCCTCATTCCCAACACCACCACCATCCGCATTTCCCAATCGGGACCAAGTCCCAAAATTGCCCAACGCAAAGCCCTTAGCCTGTACCAAACCCTAGAAAGACGGCTTAATACCCTCAGGCAAATTGAACAAGAAAAACGGGATGGGGCTATTACTTCTGCCCTGGAGGATTCCCAAAACAAACTTACCCAGGCCCAAGCCCAGTTATCAAACTATAAAGCCCAGTCTGGCTTGAGTTCTTCCCAACAGGTGACTAATTTGATCAGCACCATCGAGACTCTCCGCAAACAACGGGCGGAAAAGGTGGCCCAAAGCCAACAAATTGGCGATCGCCTGCAAAGTTTGACCTTAGCGGTGCAGTTAGCGCCGGAACAGGCTCCCACGGTGTTGGCCCTGCAAACAGACCAATATTTTCAGAAAAGCTTGCAGGAATATACCACCACCAGCACAGAGTTAAATGCTCTGTTGGAAGAGCGGGGGCCCAACTATCCCGATGTAGTGCAACTCAAACAAAAGCAAGGGGCAGCCCTGGCCACAGTACTAGAACGGGGCAAAGCTCTGTTGGGTAAGGCCATTACCCTGGAGGAGATTGAACGGTTAAATTTGGACAATAGTAACGAGTCCGGTGTGAAGCGGGGGGAACTCTTTCAACAACTAATTACCCTCCAGGCTGAGTATGAGGGCATTAGGGCGGAGGTGGATGCGTTAACCCAACAGGTGAGCGAGCTAGAAGCTCGGCTGAAAATTATGGTGCAAAAGGAATCAGTGCTGGAAAACTATCTCCGTAAAGTGCAAATAGCAGAGGCCATTTTTACTTCCACCCTGGCCAAGGCCGATTTGGGCAAAAGTGACCCCTTTGGTTCCTTTCCCCTCATGCAATTGGTGGAACCTCCCACCTTGCCCGATGCCCCCTCCGCTCCCAAAACTAAGCTGGTTCTGGCCGGGGCGGCGATCGGCTCTGTTCTGGTTACCTTCGGCCTGACATTACTGTGGTGGCGCAACACAATTTTAGTAGTACTGACCAAAATTTCTCGCCAAATCCTCGCGTGAACGATCCCATCAAGCCCGAAAATTTTCCCGAACGGCTGGTTTGGTACAGCATGGTCTATATCTATGGCTTTTACCTTCTGGGGGCCATCTACATTGTCGGGTCGGTGTTGGGGGTAATTCTGGGACTATACGTAGGGCTGAAATGGTGGTTACAAACGGAAGCCACCCCGGAAGCGGAAAAAATTAAAATCCATTGGCTAATCTGGGTTTGGATCATTGGCATGGCCATGATGCAGGTGGCCCTGATAATTGGGCATTTGGATTTTGACCTGCCCACAAGCACCATTATTAAGTCCTCCATTGGCTGGCTCAAGGGATGGGCGGCCCTAGCCCTGTATCCCCTGGCGGGCTGTTTACCCATTCGGCCCCGACTGATTTACCGAGCTGTTTGTGTGATCTGTTTGCAAACCCTGCTCATTTCTCCCCTACTAATCATTGCGCCCTTACTCCATTTCCCCGAAATTCTCTATGTTTCTCCCCTCAAAGCGGTGGGAGGCCCAGGCACAACTTTTTTTGATGTTTCTTTTTACGAAGTGGATTTTGACGGTTCCATTCGCCAACGATTGTTTACCCCCTGGGGGCCGGCGTTGGGCTTTGTGGCTAATATCTATTTTGTGCTCGCTCTCAAGGAGAAAAATAAAAAATGGCGTTGGTTTGGCATTATCGGTTCCCTCTACCTGGCCCAAATTTGTAAGTCCCGCTTGGCGATCGTTTCCCTAATTTTGACCCCTATTTTCACCTTTTGCCTGGCCCGTCTCAGTCGTCCCTTTACCCTCATGGTGTTGGGCATAGGGAGTACCATTACCGGCATCATGGCGCCCTGGTTATTCAACTTATTAGATACCGTAATGCGAAAATTCACCGAGGCCCGGTCGGAATCTAGCCGAGTCCGCACCACCTTGAAGCAAATTGCCGGTTATCGCTGGGAAACGGAAGCTCCCATTTGGGGCCATGGCATTGTGGAATCGGGACCCCACGTGGTGGAATATATGCCCATTGGCTCCCACCATACTTGGTATGGTTTGTTATTTGTCAAGGGCATTGTTGGTTTCTATGCTTTGGCCATTCCCATGGTTCTTAGTCTTTTTTTGTTGCTAATTAAGGCTCAACGCTATGCAGTAGCGGAGGCGGGATTGGCAGTATTATTTATTCTTTTTCTCTACACCTTTGGGGAAAATTTAGAAATCCTCGCCTATCTTTATTGGCCTGGTCTAATTATCATGGGACTGGGTTTTTATGCTTCTGGCGATCGCCCAGATTATCAATAAGTCAATGTCAACTAGCTAAGGTAAGTTACCAGAAATTTATGGTGCATAGGTCAAGAGATTATTTTCCAGTTCTGCCTGCACAGCGGGGCTAACGTAACAACCACTGTGGAGACATTTATGGAAAAAAACTAGCCCATGGTAGTATTGCCGCAAAAGATTACTTTGGCTGGGGCTTAGTTCAGCTACACAACCAAGCTGATGATGTTGACACACGATGGTTTTCATCCCCCGGTACCAATCTGGCCCCTGCATTCGCCACCATTGCAACAAGGAAGATTTCTCTTCCATGGGGGAAGGTAGTTGCTCTTTGCAAATTTGTAACGCTTTCGTCAAGGCAGGAGTGAGGGAAAATTTTCTTTCAATATCAAGGGCAAAACCAAGGTTTAAATACTGTTCAAAAGTAGGATTTTGGGCGAGGGACTGGGCTAAGGAGAGAATGCGGATCAATTGTAAATCTAGGGAAATTTCCTGGTGGGGATTTTCGCTCAAACTCCGGTCTAGACGGGTAGCTAAATTAAGTCCAAAATCGTAGAGAATGCCCAAATAAAAAGCCCTAATGGCCACTGGTTTATGGTTAGTTTGGAGCAATTTACTTTTGGTATCTAAATATTTTATTACAGCAATTAAACCATCATCACTGGCTACTAGGAGATCGATCTCGAATTTCAGTTGCAGTAAAAAATCATCCGCTAGGGGAACAAGGGAAATCGCCAGAGCAATAACTTCCTGCCAATGGGGATCGGTGAGCCGTTGGGCAGTAATTTCTGGGTCATTAACGACGGAATCTGCAATGGCTAATTTTTTGCGAAAAACCCACTGTTGAGCCGTTAGGTATTCCTGAAAAATGACATGGGAAAAGCAATACACTGCCTTGGCTTGCTCCACCAAAAGCCCATGTTGCACTTGAATAGCTCGTAGGACATTCTCGCTTTTGAGCCACAGCAAATCTCCACTAATGGGGGCGCTGGCAATGCTAGCTAAATATTGTTGAATAATTAATAAAACTTGATCTTTTTCAAAATAAAAATAACCCTGCGCAAACATGCGGGCAGCTATTTCTGATAATAGTTTTAACTTTTGGGGCAGAGTTAACTCGTTATAACCGTAGTCTGTTTGAAATGCCTGGGAGCGGGAACCCCGGTTAAGCAGAACGTTTAGCCCTTCTTTATACAGATTGGCGGGTTTACTGGGCAGTTGGGCCCTTTCTTGGAAAGCACAGCAAATTAACTCTAGTAAGAGGGGCGTTTTGGCTAGTTCGAGGACAAAGCGATTTTCTGGTCGTCGAAGATGGGCTAATAACTGATCGCTTTTGCTAATTTTACCATTGTCTTCATGGACACCGGGCTGGTTAAACCAATTGTCAATATAGGATTTAATTTGTTGCTCATTGGCATTGGCAACTTCCAGGTATGTAAAACCAGTAAAAAAATAATTTTGAGCAGCAATACGGGAAGTAATTAAGATATTATTGTTCGGAAAAGATTGCACAAACTCCTGGATTTTTTGCAGAAATTTTTCACTGGTTTTGCGGGGAATTTCATCCAATGCGTCCAACAGTAACCAGAATTTGCCCTGTTGCAGTAACTCAGTTTGTAGCTCTGGAGTAATCTCTTCGATCGCCAATAGGGTTTGGAGGTAATCTGCCACACTCCAATCTGGTTCATGCTGTTGGTAGCGTTCAATGTCCCGCAGGGGGATGAAAACGGGGATATGATCGGGCTGAATTTGGCTGTTGTAACACTGTAGAGCTAGGTACTTCAACAAGGTAGTTTTGCCGGAGCCGGGCCGGCCCAAAATGACCAAATGTCCATGGTGGTCGATGGCCTCCTGAATGGATAAACCGATGGGCTGGGGCTGGGTCACACCTTGGAGTAAAGACCCTTGTAAATCGTCCACCTCCAACCATTGTTGGTGGCTAAGGTGGGGCAACAAACTCAGATCGGTGTAAATGTCGTCTAAGGCAAACTGCTGAGTCAAATTAAAAGAAGATTGCACCCTGCTGTACTGTTTACAGAACTGGTGCCTCAACTTAGCTTTGACTGCTAAATAAGTTTCCTCCAAGCTTGGTGGGGGCTGGGACTCGGTGGCTTCCATAACCGGGCGATCGCCTTCCTCGGTGACAACGCCCTCATTCCCAATGTCAGGGTCGTCGTCCCCCTGGGGAAGATCCGCAATTTCTTCCCAATCCAAGCCCAACTGGAAGCATAGTTCCATAAAAATGTAACGCTCCACTGGCCGCCCGCTGAGAAACTTCCAGACCGAATTACGGGTGGAAAGTCCGGCTTCAGTGGCCAAATAGGCTTGGGTCCAGCCCCGCCTGGTCATGGCCTGCTTTGCCCTGGCCTGACCGCTAGACGAAGACTTGAGGGAGCGTTTGCTCATGAATTTTTCCACAACAACAGTTAGCCAACAAAAACGCCATTACCCCACCACTATCAACTCGGCTGCAGGGGGGAGGGGGCGGTCGGCTATCCTTTATTATCCATCGATTTCCTGGAGTAGGAATCCCAGAAGATGGGAAAGATTTTCTATTTGTTGGGGAATTTCTACTTCTGCAAGATCAAGATCCGATCGCCATTGGATAATCACTCGTCCTAGGGGCTGACCCCGCCAAGCAACGGGCTGGACCGCCGTGGGAAATAGGGCCATGGAAGGCAACTTGGTTGACCAATGGTTCTTTGCCGGGGGAGTCACACCGGCTTTAAACACAATGCCTCCATCTATTTGCAGGGAAACTAAGGCGGCAAAGTCATCATTAATGGCGGTGAAATCAATCCCCATAGACTCCACTTCCGGATCGATAACCACAAAGGGAATGGCATCGGCGATCGATGTCACCAGCACAATGCGCAATCCGTTGAAAAGTTTTAATGCCCCTGTGAGCATGGTGTTGAGGTAATTTTGGTTAGGACTAGTCTGGGCCAAAGACCGCCAATTTTTTTGCCAGAAACTATCCCAGCTCCTACGGGAAACCAACTCCTTTTGGGTTGCTTCTACTTCGTTGAACAAGGATTTGACATTAATTAGTTGATGAATGCGACGACGGAAAGAAGACCAATGGATCGGCTTATTGATGTAGTCCGTTGCTCCGGCCGTAAAGGCTTTATCAATGGATTCTTGATCATCCAAAAAAGTGATCATTAAAATGGGTACTTTATCCCCTCCAGGCAGAAGACGGATTTGCTCGCAACAGGTGAAACCGTCCATACCGGGCATAATCGCATCCAACAGTACAATGTCCGGCTGTAACTGGATAAATTTATCGAGGCACTCCTGACCGTTAGTGGCTTCCGCCAGCCCATAATTATCTTCTTTAAGGG
>NZ_JADEWJ010000212.1:0-7040 GCF_015207725.1 Synechocystis sp. LEGE 06083 | reverse complement strand
CCCCCGAAGGAGCGAGGGATTACCTAGTGCCCTCCCGGGTTAACCCTGGGGAATGGTACGCCCTGCCCCAGTCGCCCCAACTGTTCAAGCAACTGTTGATGGTGGCGGGAATGGATCGTTATTACCAAATTGCCCGTTGTTTTCGGGATGAAGATCTCAGGGCCGATCGCCAACCGGAGTTTACCCAGTTGGACATGGAAATGAGTTTCATGGGGCAAGATGAAATTCTCGACCTCAACGAAGCTTTAATTTGCCATATTTTCAAAGTCGTTAAGAATATTGATCTGCCCAGGCCATTTCCCCGGCTGACCTACCAGGACTCCATGGCAAAATACGGCAACGATCGCCCGGATACCCGTTTTGGTTTAGAACTGGTGGATCTATCGGATTTGCTGGGCAATTGTGGCTTTAAAGTTTTTGCCGCCGCCGTTAGCAGTGGGGGTTCCGTCAAGGCCATTCGGGTGCCTGGAGGCAATGACACCATTTCCAATGTGCGGATTAAACCCGGTGGGGATTTGTTCAAAGAAGCCACGGAAGCCGGAGCCAAAGGCATTGCCTACATTCGAGTGCGGGATAACGGCGACATTGATACCATTGGTGCCATTAAGGACAACCTGGATGAAGAACAGGTAAAAACCCTGCTGCAACGTACCCAAGCCGAAGCGGGGGATTTGTTACTGTTCGGTGCTGGAGATACGGCCACGGTAAATAAATCCCTATCCCGTCTCCGTTTGGTTTTGGGGGAACAGTTGGAGTTAATTGATGCCGATGCTGTTAACTTGCTATGGATCACCGACTTTCCCATGTTTGAGTGGAATGCCGACGAAAAACGCTTTGAAGCTCTGCATCATCCCTTCACTGCCCCCCACCCGGAAGACTTGGATGACTTAAAATGCGCCCGGGCCCAGGCCTACGATTTGGTGATGAACGGCGTGGAAATTGGCGGTGGCAGTTTGCGTATTTACCAACGGGAAGTGCAGGAAAAAGTCTTTGCCACCATTGGTTTATCACCGGAGGAAGCCCACGAAAAATTTGGCTTCCTACTGGATGCATTCGAGTATGGCACCCCTCCCCACGGCGGTATTGCCTACGGTTTAGACCGGTTGGTGATGTTGTTGGCTAAGGAAGATTCCATTCGGGATGTGATTGCATTCCCCAAAACCCAACAGGCCAGTTGTCTGCTCACGGAGGCTCCAGCGGCGGTGGATAAAAAGCAACTTAAGGAGCTGGAGGTGGCTTCTACCTACATCCCTAAAGTTAAAGTGGAAGACTAGGTAGCCCTGCTTTTTATTGGCCTCCATGATGGAACGTTTTTCCCCTACTCCAGATTTATGGAAAAAATTGAGCCTCTTTGATCGTACCGTGGGGGCGATCGCCATCATTTTGATTAGTCTAATTGTGGTGGTGCTACTGCGGGGCAATCAAAGCCCCCTGTCGGTGACGCAATACAGTTGGCGTAACACCAATATCGGAGCCCAGACCCAGGCCCTGACCATGACGTTTAATCACCCCGTCGACCCAGGAAAAATTGAGGCGGGTTTGACCATTGATCCCCCCTTGGCGGGCAAAACCATTTGGCAGGGGCGGCGTTGGTTTTATTCCCTAACAGAAATTCCCCGTTACGGCACGAACTATCAGTTGAGCCTACCTTTACCTGCCATGGTACGGGGTCGAGGGGAACAGGATTTCACCAGTGTCATCACCAGTCGAGCCAGGGCTTTGGTCTATATCGGTGTAGGCGGCGAAGAAAGGGGGAGGTTAATTCTCTACAACATTACCAACCCCCAACAACCGCAAAAAATTATCCTTACCCCCAGGGATCTCACCGTTCGTCAATTTCAAATTTATCCCCAAGGCGATCGCCTGGTTTTTACCGCCACCGATCCCACCCGCCGGAGTGGACAACAGAATATTTTCACTGTCACCACCGGCATCAATAACCTCAATACCCAAACCAAGATTCTACCGGGAAAGTTGGAACGGCTTTGGGAAAATCAGGATTACGATAATCAGCGCATTGCCCTGGCCACCAATGGCAGCACCTTAGTGATTGCTAGGCAGAATGTCCAAAATCCTGCCGATGCTGGTTTATGGGTAGCTCCCAAGGGAGACAGCCCCCGGCCCTTAGGCATTAAAGCTGACCAGTTCATTGTCGGCCCCAATGGAAATTTCCTGGCGGTCACCCAGGAAGGCGGAGTGGGATTGATTCCCCTCACCCCCAACGCCGGGGCGCCCCAATTTTTGGAGGCCATGGAGCAAGCTTTAGATTTTTCTCCCAATGGCAAGGAACTGCTGTTAACCCAACAAAACCCAGATTTTAGCCATTCCCTGGTAATTTACGATCTGCAAGACCGCACCCAAAGGGAAATTTTACGGGGTCCTTATCCCCTATTAAGCTGTCGTTTTGATCCCCGCTCCCAACCCAGGGCCTATTGTTTGCAGGCGGATTTTATTCAACGGGAAGGGGAGCCTGTGCAACCAGAACCCTATCTGGCAGTGATTAATTTAACCGATGGCCAAACCCGCCCTCTGTTGGCCTTGCCCAACTACCCTGAAGTTGACCTCGCCATTGCTCCCGATGGTCTGGGGTTAATGTTTGACCAAGTGGCCACCGGCCCTAGCATGGGTTCCCATGATCTGCTCACCAATTCCCAAAGATCCATTGTGGATGGACGGGTTTGGTTACTCCCCCTACCTGGAGATCTGGCCACCGAAACCGACGCGGATCCCGATCCCCAAGAATTGACCGCCGGTTTTGCTCCCCGTTGGATGCCATAGCCTCTGATCCCCAGTGGATTAGGGTTATTCGGGTGTGGGAACGCACAAAGGGTCAGATTATTTGGTACGCTAATTTAAACAGTTTGGGAATAGTAAGTAAGCGTGAACATTACGATTGGACGGGGAAAAACAGCCCGTCGAGCCTATGGTATCGACGAAATTGCACTGGTTCCCGGAGTGCGGACTTTAGACCCAGCTCTGGCCGATACCCGCTGGCAAGTGGGCGCCATTGAGCGGGAAATCCCCATTATTGCCAGCGCTATGGATGGGGTGGTGGACAGCCGCATGGCAGTACTACTCTCGGAACTGGGCGCTTTGGGGGTAGTGAATTTAGAGGGCATCCAAACCCGTTATGAAGACCCTAATCCGATTTTGGACCGCATCGCTTCGGTGGGCAAAACGGAATTTGTGGGGTTAATGCAGGAACTCTACGCCGAACCCATTAAGCCCGAGTTAATCACCAAGCGTATTCAAGAAATTCAAGCTGCTGGGGGCATTGCGGCGGTGAGTCTGACTCCGGTGGGGGCGGCCAAATATGCCAGTACAGTGGCCGAAGCGGGGGCTGATTTGTTATTTATTCAGGCTACGGTGGTGTCCACAGCCCATCTCTCCCCTGAGTCGGTGGAGAGTTTGGATCTGGTCAAGCTGTGCCAGGAAATTCCCATGCCGGTGGTGTTGGGGAACTGCGTCACCTACGAAGTCAGCTTGGAATTGATGCGGGCCGGGGCAGCGGCAGTGCTGGTGGGCATTGGCCCCGGAGCGGCCTGTACCTCCCGGGGAGTGCTGGGAGTGGGGGTTCCTCAACCAACGGCGATCGCCGATTGTGCTGGGGCCAGGGATGACTATTTCCAAGAAAGTGGCCGTTACGTTCCTGTCATTGCCGATGGCGGCATCATTACCGGTGGTGACATCTGTAAGTGCATTGCCTGCGGCGCCGATGCAGTGATGATCGGTTCCCCCATTGCCAGGGCAGCGGAAGCTCCCGGCCGTGGTTTCCATTGGGGGATGGCCACCCCCAGTCCCGTATTACCCCGGGGGACTCGCATTAATGTTGGTACCACTGGCACCATTCGGGAGATTTTGGTGGGGCCCGCCAAATTGGATGATGGTACCCATAATCTGCTGGGGGCATTGAAAACCAGCATGGGCACCCTGGGAGCCAAAGATATGAGAGAAATGCAACAGGTGGATGTGGTCATTGCCCCTTCCCTGCTCACGGAAGGTAAGGTTTACCAAAAAGCCCAACAGTTGGGCATGGGTAAGTAATACTTGCCATTGCAATTATTAATCCCCTCGGATCATTTCATTCTGGGGGGATTTTTATTTGGTCTGTTTGTTATCCTGGGCTGAACTTTGTTGACCAATCCCCAGTCACTATCCCCTAGTCTCCTAACGTCGTGAAACACTGGAAAACTTATCTAGTTTTAGTCTTATTGGCGATCGCCATGTTGTTGCCGTTGCTGTGGTTGGTAGCTACGGCATTGAAGGCCCCGACAGAGGATGTCTTTGGGGGTTTGGGGCAATTGTTACCCCGACAACCCAACCTGGGCAATTTTATTAAGGTTTGGCAAGACTATCCCTTTGGCCGTTATCTATTTAACAGCGTGGTGGTTTCCAGCATCACTGTGGCCCTTAATTTATTTTTTTGCGCCCTGGCCGCCTATCCCCTGGCCCGTTTGAACTTTGTCGGTCGAGACGTGACCCTAGCGGCGATCGTTGCTACGTTGATGATCCCTTTCCAGTTGATCATGATTCCCCTCTACATTCTGGCAGTGAATTTGGGACTCAGAAATAGTTACGTGGGCATCATCTTCCCCAGCCTGGCTTCTGCCTTTGGTATTTTTCTGCTCCGACAGGCTTTCCAAGGGGTGCCTAAGGAATTGGAAGAGGCGGCTCGCATCGATGGTTGTCGAGAATTGGGCATTTGGTGGCACATCATGATTCCAGCCATCCGGCCCGCCCTAGTCACCCTGGCTATTTTTGTTTTTATCGGTTCCTGGAGCGATTTTCTTTGGCCCCTGATTGTGCTCGATCAACCAGAATATTACACATTGCCTTTGGGCGTTGCCCAGTTGTCTAGCGCTTTGGATTTTGACTGGCGGCTAATTGCAGCGGCTTCCGTGATTGCCATTGCTCCCATTATTGTGCTGTTTCTGTTTGTGCAACGTTACATTATCCCCTCCGAAGCCAGCAGTGGGGTCAAAGGGTAAAGCCGTTTTTCTACTGCCTACCGCAACCAGTCCAGAGATAGGACAAGGGAAATGGGGAATTGTCCCGGCCGCCGTCATGGTCGTCACGACTAAAAAATTTGTTATCGGGACGATCTCCAACAATATTTGGTCTGTAGCGGGGGATGGAGACCGCCCCAATGTTAATCAATTACAACATGAAGAACGGTTAGTATTTGCTCAGCTTGCCCGTTATAACCGCCAAATGGGAGGCTTCGGGGGGTAATTAATCAATGGACTCAGCTTCAGTTACTCTTCCCTGAATAAATGAGGATTTAATCGATTATTGACTTCTTTTCTCGCATCTATTTTCGTACCTAGTAAATAAGGCGATCGCCTTTGTCTTGTCACTCCCATCTTGACTGCTATTTAGGCAAAGTTAATTTCAGTAAACTTTTCTTTAATTTACCATAATCATTGCTATCCTAATTAATAATCATTGGAGATGTTTTAGTTATGGCTGTCAACAAAATTTCTATTTTGATGTTGGGAATAATATCCTCTGTTCTATTAGGTTTTTTGGGACAAAAAATTTCCCTAAGTGCTCCTGTTCAAGCCAAGGATGCTAAGCCCGATCAGGATCAAAATGCAGCATTACAGGCCGTTGCCAAAATGATGGAAGGCCAGCGTACCTACTACCAGAAAAATGGGCAATTTCGGGCAACAGTTGACAATATTCAACAAAATTTCGGGATTACTTTACCTCAGAGCTTCGATTATGCGGTGCGAACAACCTCGGAAGCCGCCTATAGTTACGTTATTCCTGCCCAATCTCCTTTCAAAGGCCAGTTGAAAGCCTATGTAGGGGCAGCATTTATCACACCGGATCAAAATCCTAAAATCATCACCATCATTTGTGAAAATAGCCAGCCAGGAACGATACGACCCGCCGATCCCCAACTCGTGCGAGGTACTGACTTGAATAATCCCACCAAGCTTGCTTTAATTTGTGGCGATTTTTCTGTGCAGGTTCCTGAATCTATGGTCAATGAATAGGGTGCAAGGCGTTATTCTCCAAACAATTAGGGATCTTTTATTTGGCGATCGCCCCTTAAAAATTTATCAACAAAAATAATGTCCATTTCAGTTTTTAGCGAATTATTTTTATGCAAATACTTTCTCAAAAAATAAGCTTTTGGCGATTTTTTATCTCCATTTGTTTGTTAAGTTTACCGTTAAATTATGGGCTGTCAGGTAAGGTTAGAGCCGAAAGTTTACCTAATTCTAATCGTCCCAATCCAGTTTTGATTTCGGCCAATCCCCAAACCAATCTGGAACCCAAGGCCATTGAAATTCTTAAGGCGATGAGCGATCGCCTAGCTGTGGCTAAGACCATGAAATTTACGGCGGTTACCACCTACGAAAACCCTAGTCGTTTGGGGCCAGCTTTGGCTTACCACACCCTTTCTAATGTCACTCTACAGCGGCCTAATAAATTGCAAGTGCTTTCTCCTGGAGATGGCCCTGCTTCGGAATTTTATTACAACGGCAAAACCCTACTGGCCTTTGCGCCGACGGAAGATTTAGTGGCGATCGCCGAGGCCCCCGGCACCATTGATGAAGCGTTGAAATTTGCCTATGAAACCGCCGCCATTTATTTTCCGTTTACGGATTTTCTGGTGGCCAATCCCTACGGTGATATTGCGGGAGATCTAAAAACCGCTTTTTATATTGGTCAATCCCAAGTCATTGATGGCACAACTACCGACATGGTGGCGATCGCCACGGACAACGTCTTTGCTCAAGTCTGGATTGGGGCAGAGGACAAATTACCCCGCATGATTCGGGCGGTCTATCGGAATGATCCATCCCGGTTACGCCATCAAGTGACCTTTACTAATTGGCAGTTAGATATGCCGATCCCCCCTGATACTTTTGGTTCCACCCGGGCCAATGCTGCCAAACCTATTCCCTTCAAACGTCCCGAACCCGAACCAATAGAGTAAAGGTCCATTGTTAAACCCTAATGTTCTACTTTTAAGGTGAATCCGATGAAAAATAAACTGACAAAAAGAACGGCAATTAGTTTTACAG
>NZ_JADEWJ010000211.1:0-7043 GCF_015207725.1 Synechocystis sp. LEGE 06083 | reverse complement strand
GGCAAGGGTTTCTGGGGGGACATGGCGTAGGGCGGCGATCGCCTCGGCCACATGGCGGACAAAGGCTGGTTCATTGCGTTTACCCCGTTGGGGCACCGGCGCCAAAAAAGGACAATCGGTTTCCACCAACAGGCGATCGGGGGGGACCATTTGGGCACTGGCTTGGATAGCTTCTGCTTTTTTGAAAGTCACCGTACCACTGAAACTGATGTAAAAACCCAGGTCCAAAAACCATTGGGTCTCCTCAGGACTACCGCCCCAGCAGTGCATTACTCCGGTCACAGGGCCTTGTTCTTGTTGAAATTTCGTCAACACTTGGCGCATGGTGTCCGCGGCATCCCGGCAATGGATAATCACCGGCTTATTCAATTCCCTGGCGATCGCCAACTGGGCCCGGAAAACTTCAATTTGATGGTCACGGTTATCGGCCTTGAAAAAATCCAAACCCATTTCACCAATGGCCACCACCCGGCTATCCGCCTTGGCATAGGCAAAAATTTGCCCAGCAGTATTAGTTTGCCAATCCTGGGCGTCCAAGGGATGGAGCCCCACGGCAAAAAATAGTTCAGGAAAACGATCAGCCAGGGCTTGGATCTGGTCAAATTCCTGGGGCTTCACACAGGAATGAACCAATTGCACCACCCCCGCTTGCTGCCAACGACGCTGTAACTGGTCTAAATCCGCCGCAAAAACATCAAAGTTAATGTGGACATGGGTATCAACTAGATGCATAGTTCCCCTAATGCCGTGGGCGATCGTCCAAGTAACCAAAAACCAGAGGTTGTCCCCAGCGAGAATACCGGTTGGTCAATACAATCGGCCAAAACTACCCGCAATTACCAACTTCCCCAGGGGGAAGGACGGTGCCTAGGCAGCCGGCAGGGCGCTTTGGAGAGCCTTGGCTAGGCGAGCCTTTTTGCGGGCCGCATTGTTTTTGTGGATTACCTTGCACTTCACCGCCTTATCAATTTTGCTGAAAGCGGCGGACATACTGGTGTTGATCGTATCAAGATTGTCAGGATTGGGGTCATTGGTGTAGGCCTCCACCGATTGAAAGGTTTTTTTCATCAGGGTTTTGATGGCCGACTTATAGCTTTTGTTCTGGAGTCGGTTGCGTTCAGCAATTTCGATGCGCTTCAGGGCGGACTTAATATTAGCCACGGTTGCTCTCTAAGGTACGTAACTGTAAAAAGGGTTGGTTCACAAAGATCAGAATTGTCATTCTAACAGTTTGGGGACACCACGACAATGGTTGCCTAACTGTACCAGAGGGGTAAATCCACCTCAAAGCGACTACCTTGGCCCAATTGGCTAGTCACAGTAATGGCACCGCCGTGGAGTTCGGCACATTTTTTCACAATGGGCAGCCCCAGGCCGGTTCCAGGGACGGATCCAACATTGGTGCCCCGGTAAAAACTATCAAATAAATTGGGTATTTCTTCAGGGGCAATGCCAATACCGTAGTCCTGGACAGAAAAAACGCCATCGTCACCCCGCCGTTGGAGATGGAATTCCACCTGGTGGCCGTGGGGAGAGTATTTGATCGCATTACCAAGGAGATTGGTCAAAATTTGCCTTAATAATTTGGGGTCAAAGGCGACGGGTTCCCCAGCCCTAAGGCCATCATAGCTGAATAACAGGCAATGGTATTCCGTACTGCCCTGGAGTTCATCGGTGATGCCCTGACAAAAGCCGACTAAATCTAGGAGTTGGGGCTCAAATGGCAGATACTTAGTTTCCGCCCGGTTAATGGTGAGCACGTCGTCCAGTAGTTCTACCATATGATGAACACTTTCCTGAATGCGCTCCAGGTGTTGGCCGCGCCTTTGCCCATCCAGTTTTGACCAATATTTTTTCAAGATGCCAGTGGAGGAACTGATAATTGCCAAAGGAGTACGAAATTCATGGGACGTGGTGGAAATAAACCGGGAACGCAATTCCCCCAATTCCTTTTCCGTTTCCAGGGCAGCCAAAATACGCTTTTCAGCATTTTTGATATGGGTGATGTCGTGGACGATCGCCACCAGGTTGGCCGGATGTTGGCCGTTGCCATCCTGGAGGAGAAACACGGAGGCGGTGACGGGAATTTCGGCGGCGGTTTGGTAATGTTGCAGACTGAATTCCCCCTCCCAAGCACCGGCACGGAATACCTGGGGAATGATTTCTGTTTGCCAAAAATTGAGGTACTCGGGACTCACGTATTCGCTTAGATGGGTGCTTTGGGCAGCTTCCAAGTTTTCTAGGCCCATTAGTGATTGCCCTGCTTGGTTGAGGAAGGTCACCCTTTGCTCTAGGTCGGTGATGACAATTAGCTCGGTGCTATTTTTGACCACAAAATCCAGGTTTTGTCGCTCTATTTCAATTTGCTTTTGTCGCCGTAGGTCGGTGATTACCCCCACTAAGCCGTCCACGTTCCCCTGGTTATCCCTCAGGGCGGTGATGGAGATGTACACCGGTAGGCGATCGCCAGTTTTGGTGATGTAGGTCCATTCCCTTTCATAAACGCCCCATTGAATGGCGGGAATGGCAAACATGTCGATGGAATTGGGCAGGAGGGTTTGCCCTAGCTGTTGGGAAAGCTGGGCGACTTGGCTGGCCATTTCTTCCAGATCATGGAAAATGAGGGGGGTTTGTTGGCCAATCAGTTCCGCCGCTGTGTAGCCCAAAATCTCCTCCGCAGTGCGATTAAAAGTACTGATAAAGCCCTCGCCGTCGGTGGAGATAATCATGTAGTTGGCCACATCAAAAATGCCTTTTTGCAGTTGGTTGACTGCCAACAGTTTTTGTTCGGCCCTTTGTCTTTCCGATAGCTCCTCTTGCAGGCGTTCGTACAATAGTGATTGTTGAATGGCGATCGCCAATTGGTTACCGAGGCTTTGCATTAATTGGATTTCTGCGGTTTGCCAAGTGCGGGTAGTGGAGCACTGGTGCACAATTAGTAATCCCCAAAGACTATGGTCAAAAACAATGGGGGCTACCATTCTGGATTGGGACTCCGCCACGGTGAAACATTGCACGGCACAATTACTGGCACACTCCGGTAATTGATCGTGGGAAGCATAGATGTAACCGTTGAGGTATCGTTGATAGCATTCCTCCGGGAAGCTTGCGGGACTGAGGTCCATTTGCATCACCGAAGGTTGCCCATTGACCACCGATTCGGCGATCGTGATGCCCAGACCATCTTCTTGGATGTGGTAAATTAACACCCGGTCAGCGTGGATGGTGCGACGCACTTCCGTCACAGTGGTGCGCAAAATCGTTTCTAGCTTGAGGGACTGCCGAATTCTCTGGCTGATGGAAGATAACAGTTTTTCCTGTTGGGCCTGGTTACGGAGGGCCTTTTCCGCCTCTTTCAAATCATCGATGTCCGTACTGCTGGCCAGCCAACCATTGATACTGCCAAAGCGGTCCTGGAGGGGCAATACCTGCAACAGGTGCCAACGGTACTGACCATCATTTCTCCACAGGCGACATTCCAACTGAAAGAATTGCTGGGCGGCGATGCCTTGACCCCACTGCCTTTGCACCGTTTCCCGTTCCCCCGGCTCAATAAACTGCTGCCAAGTGTTACCCAAAATTTTTCGACCCCGGCGACTAAAATAAGCCAAGGTCCGTTGATTACACTCCCACACCTCTCCAGTGGAAGAAAGTCGCCAAACCAGATTGGGCAAGGCCTCCAACAAAGTGCGGTGAATTTGTTCGCTGTCCCGCAGTTTCCTCAGCACCCGTTGGCGATCGGTCACATCCCGCACCGTTACCAAGCGGCAATCTTCCCCCTGCCAATGGATGGGCACAGCCTTAATTTCCCCCACCCCTTCCTCTTCCGGGGAAACATTAATGCCAATTTCCGTTTGTCCTTGGTTGGACAGCCCCAGTTGGGATTGTAAAAACTCCTCCTCGCTGAGGCCAAACATCTGGCAAGCCATGGGATTGGCGTAGATTACCTTGTCACGGTTATTTAAAATGATAATGCCATCGGCAATGGTATTCACCAAGGTTTGCAATTGTTGTTCCTTGGTATGGAGTGCCGCTTCTGCCCGTTTGCCTTGGCTAACGTCTTGGGCCAAGCAGAGGATTTTGCTCGTTTGACCGCCCCCATCAATTTCAAAGGCGGAAATTTCCACCGTGAAGTAGTGTACCGATCGCCGGGCATCGGTAAATTCAAAGCTAAATTCCTTTTTCTCGTGGGCTTCGAGTGCCACCAATTCTTGCCGCGAAAAGTAACCAGGGGGGAGTAAGAGATCCCGCCAGGGGCCGGCATCAACCATGGGGTTGGGAATTGATGCTCCAGCGGACTCCCCGTTTACCAATGTGGAGGGGATATTGAGATAGACGATTTCATTTTTGATCAGATCGTAGAGGTAAATAAGATTGGGGTTATGGCTGAGTAGTTTCTGGATTAAATGCTGGTTACGTTGTTGCTGTTGCTGTTGCCAAACGATGCGGGCTTCCAAATGCTGGACAATGCGGGGCATTTCCATTTCCCGTTGCAGAGCCTCCAGTAAAACGTCCGGTTGGAGAGTGGCAAGCCATTGCTGGGGTCCTACCCAACCAACAAAAGCACCACTGATATCGGTGACGATCACATAATCATCATTCTGCCGGCGGAGTAGCTCCCTGGCATGGCAATAGGTTTGGTTAATGGTACAGAGGGGAAAAGTGGGGCTGAGGTCTGGGCCGATGGGATTATCCAAACCGAGAGAGCCATAGTTGGGGCTCCTAAAATAATGGCTGAGACTGATATTCCCCAAGGGAATGCGGGTGGTGGCGGTGGGTAGTAGAGGGGAGGAATAGACCACCGGCAAGCCAGAAATTTGCTGCTCGAAACAATGGCGGACCAATTGCCCAAAAGTGGTTTCTGGCCCTAGGCAAAGGGGAGGAGAGGCCGTCACCTGGAGGGGAAGACTTTGCCACAATTGACAAAGATTTACTGAGCGGATGAGATTGCCAACGCTCAACAAGCCCCAGGTTTGATGTTGTCGATCCACCACGGGGATGACGTCCCAGCCGTGGCCCCAGGTGGCAAAAATCTGCATCACTTCCCCCAGACTAGGTAACTTTGCCAAGTCCAGTCGCAGGGAGCATGGTAAGCAGATTTCCGCCAAGGCGATCGCCGGGGAAAAATGTTCAGTCCAAAGGGCGGCGGCCAATTGCCAGTCCGGTAATAAACCCAACAGTTGACCATGGCTATCTAGCACCAAAGTCCAGGGGGGAAAAGCCTTGGTCTCTACCTCAGGCTCCCAGGGGTGTTGGCCATGGTGGTAGTGCCAACGGTTCAGGGCTTCCGCCGCACTCAACTCCCCCGGCAAACAAAGACAGGACCATTGAATGGCCCTGGCAATGGTCTCCCTGGGAGTGACGGCAAAATTCATGGTTCTGGCAGAGCTTCTAGGGTAAGTTCATAGCGATAGAGGGCAATGGGGTGGTGGCCGGCGGCGAAGTAATCGGGGTCAGTGGGGGACAAATAAACCGCGGTGACTTGGCTGGCGCTAATTTTGCCCGGGCCTAGGTGGTAGTAGGCGGTGGTGGTTTCCACTTGGTTGAGGTACTGGGTGCCACCGGCAATAAATTGTTGATTGGTTAATTCCGTGGCGAGGAAGTGGTCTGGGTCGGGGCTGCTTTGGCTATAACCAAGGACGGTGGAGACCAGTCGTTGATGTTGGGGAAAAACGGTGACTAGGCGGGGACTGGGTTGTTCTTTAACCTGGACAGTAATATGTATATCTTCTCCATCCTTACCCAAATAGGCCTGGGTGATGGCTTCGGCATTAAAACGGCGATCGGGCACAATAACTGGGGTGTTGTTGACCAAATCCGACAGGGCCCAGTTAAATTCTGGCAGGGGAGTTTGGTCAATGAATCTGACTGGAAATTTAATTGGTTGTTCCAGGTAGGCCCCATTCTTAGCAAAGCCAGGACTAACGATGTCCGGGGCCAGGGGGGCTAATTGTTCGGTAAGGGTGCTGGTGACCTGCCAAGTGCCGGCAAACCATTCCGGATAACGAATTTCTCCTTTTCTCTGTTCCAGGGTGGGCAAATTAGACCACTGGGGATAGGCATCCCATCGATCGGGGAGTGATTCCGCCCCAGCAGGGGCCCTGGCGGCCACTAGCCAGAGTAAATTGCACAAAAATAGCACTGTTAAGCGGACGAAAAATCTAGACAAAAATTTACCAAAACCGATATTGGGTAAGGGTTTGGACCGATCGCCGTGGCCGCCAATGCCCTTTGGATCCGATTATAGTCTTTCCCCTAGGAACTAGGAACCGAAGCGCTTTTGCAGAGCCAATAGGGCTCGGGACGGTTCTTTGGCGCGTAAACGGGGGGATTGGCGGGCTTGCATTTGGTTCCAGGCAAAGGGCCCTTCCTGGGCGGCGGATAGCCACAGTAAACGCTTGGCCCTGGTCATGGCTACGTAGAGCAATCGGTATTCCTCTGCTTCCTTGAGGCGGCGGGCTTCTTGCCAAGCAGTGGCGGTGACCGGCAAGGCAATCGCCCCGGCTTTTTCCTGTTGACGATGGTGTACCACGGCGCGAATTTGGGCCCGGGCCACCTCCGCTAGGGTAAACTGCCCCAAAAATTGTCCCCCTTTGGGTACCCATAGATCACCGGGGAGAGTGTCCTGGTGCAAAAAGGGCAAAAAGACATAATCCCAATCCAATCCCTTCGCTTTATGCATGGTGATGATGGTGATTTGTCCTGGTCTGGTGTACTTTTCGTCACTGTCGCTGGCGATCGCCTCAAATTGTTCGTCGTTGGCAATGGTGTGGAGGGCGCTGAGCAGATTTTTTAACGACCGTTCCGGCTGGGTTTGCACCTGTAAACGTTCCGACAACTTTTGTAGGGTGGCTAAATCTGAGCTGTCATAGTTGAGGGCTAGACCCAAAAAAGCAATCAATTGATAGGCCGGCAATTCCAGGCGGGCTTTGAGCAAACTGCGGCAGAGGCCCTGGGCAGAAACCGCCAAGGAAGATAGGGGCGGCATCAGGGGGGTGGGGTAGAGAAATTGTTCTGGCACGGCGGCCAAGGCGTTTAAATCC
>NZ_JADEWJ010000210.1:0-7045 GCF_015207725.1 Synechocystis sp. LEGE 06083 | reverse complement strand
TGCCAGTTGCTTTAGCACCGCTACAGTGGCGGATTTAGTCAGCTCCACAGGGGACAAATTAATTGGCAGTGCCCAACGGCAAACTTCCAGCGCCCTTCTGCAACACGGGGAAATGATCTTGAACGGCGATCGCCATTTGTTTGAGCTGGTTTTTAACCAACCGGCCCCCTGGCAAAAAACCATGGCAGAGTTGACCAATTATCCAACTTTGCCCCAGGTTTTAGAGGTTTTGACCACTTCAGCCCGACAGCATTTTCAAGCTCAGGTACAGTGGGAACCCCTCACCCTCCAGGAGTGGGCCATGGTGAAGGAAAAGTGCAGGAATGCTGAGGCGGATTTTGGCTGGACTCCCTACCCGTTGTGAGTCAGTTTGAAACTGACCTCCATTCGTTGATCAACTCCTTTTTTTAGGTTGAGGCTTGGTAAGGAATCCTTGCTTTTTTGAAACCATTGCAGGATGTCAACATTGAATTAGTGCAAAATAAACACTAATCGGTGAAATCCGCCAAAATTTGCTCCAATAAACGTTTTTTCAGCGTTTCTAAACCAATCCCCTGGGCCGCCGCCAAAAAAATTGCCTGGGGATAATCTGCTTGGGCCGCTGCCAAAGCTTCACTGGGCACCTGGTCAATTTTGTTAAACACCATCACCATCGGTGCCGTAGCCAAGGGCATTTCCGCCAAAATATTGGCCACCGAGTCGATCTGTCGTCGCCAAGCCCGGTCGGATAGATCCACCACCTGGAGTAATAGATCTGCCTCCGTTACCTCTTCCAAAGTAGCCCGAAAGGCATCCACCAAAGCATCGGGCAATTGATGGATAAAACCCACTGTATCCGTTAGCAAAATTGGCTGGTAGGTTTGATTATCCGGGTCAAATAGGGATAAACGCCTGGTGGTGGGGTCTAGGGTGGCAAACAGTTGGTCAGCGGCGTAGATGTCTGCTTGGGTGAGGGCATTGAGTAAGTTGGATTTGCCCGCATTGGTATAACCGACGATCGCCACGGTGGGAACAGCCTGTTGTTGCCGTTGATTCCGGAGCCGGGAGCGATGGGACTGGAGTTCGTTAACCTGTTTTTGGAGCTTGGCAATGCGACTTTGGATGGTACGCCGTTCTGTTTCCAGCTTGGTTTCCCCTGGGCCCCTGGTGCCGATGCCTCCCCCCAACCGGGACATACCCTGACCCCGGCCTACTAGTTTGGGTAACAGATATTCCAACTGGGCCAATTCCACCTGTAATTTCCCAGCCCTGGATTGGGCCCGCTGGGCAAAAATATCCAAGATCAATTCGGTGCGGTCAATGACCCGAACTCCACAGCGTTGTTCCAAGTTGCGCACCTGGGCAGCGGATAGATCCCGGTCGAAAACCACTAGATTGGCCCCCGTAGTTTGCACCGCCAAGGCCAATTCTTCCACTTTGCCTTCCCCTACTACGGTTTGGGGATGGGGTTTACTACGATTTTGCTGCATTACCTGGAGCACCTGGGCCCCGGCGGAATCCACTAGTCGTTCTAACTCCGTTAAACCTTCGGCAAAGCTCTGGTCATCCAACTCACTGGTTTTAAGTCCCATGACCAGTACCCTTTCCTGCCCTGCTTCCACCTGACGGGCGATGAATTCTCGTTCAAATTCTGCCTCTAGGTTTTCCACCAAATCCAGGATGGCTTCTTCTGCTAAATCTTCCAGGGCCACCGCCGGGGAAACTACCCAATCGGCCACCCTATCCCCCATATCGTCACTGCTTTGGGGTAATAAATGGGCCAAATATCCCGTATCCACATAGCCAGTTACGCCGCCGCCCCGTTTGGCAAAACCCTGGCCAGTAACACTCAGTACCACTAGGGCATCCAATCTTTGCAGGGCCATGGCAATTAAACTAGATTCCTTGGGGGCTTCCCCCTTTAAATCCGTGGTGAGGCAACGAATGCCGGATAGTCTTTTTTCCCCATAACGAGGTAATTCCAAAGGCGGAATTTGGGTTTGCCGGGGCGTGCCCACCCCCACCCGGATAATTTGTCCCCGCCGGTTAACGTACACCGAAACGGGCTGTTTAATTTCCTGGCTGATGGCTCCTAAACGTTGGGCCAATTCCATCGTCAGCAGGCGATCGCCGGGGAGACGTTGTTGATAGAGGCGCTTTAGTTGTTTAATTTGACTAGTTTTGAGCTGTTGGGCTTGGCCGTAGATGGTATCGATAGGCTTTGGTCCTAATTGGTATGGATGATGGAGACAAAAACAGGGGCTGAATTGCCAGCCTAATGATCAATCCTGCCATAAACGACGCCGGCTTTTACCCCGCAACCGTTGGTGGGTATCCCGCAACAGGTCTGGAATCGCCAGATTATGGGGACATCGGGGCAAACAATCGCCACAGTCGGTGCACCGATCGCCTTTTCGACCGGGAAACCAGTGCCCGGCATTTTCTAACATTTGATAGCGATATTGACCAAAATTTTCCATATCAAAGGCAACGGCCAAATTACGCAGACGTAAAATTTCGGGAATATTAATTTCTTCTGGGCAAGGTAAGCACTGATAACATTGGTGGCAAGCAGCGGTGCCCAATGCCTGGTGTTGATGGTGGCGTAAATTCTCTAAAATTGCCTGTTCTTGCTCACTTAAGGGCTCCAGGCGATCGCCAAGGGATAGGGGTTCGTCCAATTCCTCCGGTATGGCGGGGCCAATACTCAGGGTGGTAATGCGGGGGTCACTCAAGAGAAAACGGTAGGTTAACCCCAGGGGGGTAAAGGGTAGGCAAAGATTTTGTAAAGTCCGGGGTGGTGTGTATAGTTGACCACCCTTATCTGCGGGGGAAATGATGAAAATGCCCATATCCCGCTGGTGGGCCGAGGCGATCGCCGGGGCGAGGTGCTGATTAAACCAGTAATAATGCAAATTAACGAAGGCAAATTTTCCCGAAGCAATCACTTCCTGCACTAGGGGCAAACTGCCGTGGGTGGAAAAACCAAGATGTTTAAATTTCCCCTGTTGTCGAGCCTTGTCTATCACCGGCCAAAGTTTCTGTACCCATTGCCAATGCTGGGGGGTATTAATGCCGTGGATGGCAAAGCAGTCTAAATAGTCCACCTGGAGTCTTTGCAGAGAACGGTCAAGGCCCTGGATAAGTTGTTCTGGATTCTCCGTGGGACAAACTTTACTGGTGAGGTTTATTTCCTCCCGGTTGAAGCTTTTTAGCAATGGGCCTAAATAAGTTTCACTTTCTCCATAGGCCGCCGCCGTTTCAATGTGGTTAATGCCCGCCCCCAAGCCCTTGGCCACCGTGGCTACAAATTGCTGGCGATCACCCAGGCCCCGCATGGTACCCAGGGAAAAAACGGATAAATTTAACTCGGTGCGGCCAAAACGACGGTATTGCAAAGGTTAATTTTTATGGAAGTTGAGGTGGCAATTTTTCCATCTACCAGGTGACATCGCTCAGATCCGCCTGTTGCAGGTTAGTGCCCACTAAATTGGCCCCCCGCAAATTGGCCCCCTTGAGGTTGGCTCCGGTAAAATCCGCCTGGGTCAGATTTGCCCCCCGGAAATTGCCATAGCGTAAATCCGCGCCCCGAAAATTAGTCTTTCTCAAATTGGCCCAGCGCAAATCAACGGCGATCGCCGCCACCGCACTAAAATCCGCTTCCGGGGCATAGGCTTGGTGGAGATGGGCCCCCATTAATTGGGCTTGGCTAAGGTTGGCTCGGTAAAGTCTTAAACCGTGGGCTTCCGCTTCGGTAAAAACGGCCTGACAAAAAAGGGCTTCATTGGCATCGCTTTCAGTTAGATCCGCCTCACTCAAATTGCAACGATTGAGCGTAGCTCGACAGAGGTTAGCCCGGCGCAAATTACTTTTGTGCAGACTGGCGGCGATCAAGTTAGCATCCGTTAAATCCGCCCCTTCCAAATTGGCAAAGCGTAAATCACAGCCGATCAGGGTAACTTGGCTGAGGTCCCCATGGGGAAATACTAGTCCAGCCAAATTTTGATTGGTCAGTTCCAAATCTTGAGGATCATGGCCATTGACCAATAAATTAGCGGCCCCGGTGTTTAACCAGCCTGGGGTATTGATGGGGGTAGGGGACAAACCGTTGCTCATAATGGTTTTTATTCTAACTTGCCCATGGCAACATCCCTTATTCTGAACTGGCCAGACCATAACCTACCGCTGTTAACATACGGCTAATGAAATGGAGGTTGCTGAAAAACTTTTTAGCTTCAGCTCACCAAAAGGTCACCGTTAACAATTGGTCTAAACTTTCGCTAAACGGATTGGCTTCAGGCAAGGAAAGCGTCGGGTAAAGATCTTGAACATCGGCAAGTGCTTCCTGCCACACGGCTGGAATCAATGCTTCGCCATAATTTTTGAGGCTAGGAGAGTCCCTTAATAGCCGTCGGATCTGTTTCCGTTGTTCTTTGATCGTGATTTCCCAGCCACGATTATCATAGGCACTATTGATATAGGCGCGTTTGAGTAGATGCTCCAGCAAAACTTCCAAGCGATTTTCTAGCTCATGTTTTTCACTACGACCCAAAGCAATAATTTCCTCTTCAATATTTTGCCAGTCAATCTTCTCTATCTCATGTTGTTGCAGATATCGAGCCTGTTCTTCTGTCCAGCTCACAAAATCTGTGTCATAGAGTTGTTTTTTCATAGGTTTTAATCAGATTTGTTGATTTATATAAACTTTAATTCTTACCCGCTAAAATATAGCCCATGGCTAGTAAAATACCGCTGATAAAGTGTAGATTGACAGCAATGAATTTACAGTTGCTGACCTTCTCCGGTTGGTCGTGGTATTGCCCCACATGGCGAATTAATTGTCCGGCCAAGGGCACACTGGCCATTACCAATAAGGTTTGCCAAGGAGCAAGGTTAAGCAAAACTCCGATCGCCGTGATCAAATAAAGACTAATTACGGAAACAGTCAACACCTGGGAGCCTAGCTTGGTTCCTAAACGAACAATGGGGGATTTTTTACCGGCGGCTAGGTCATCTTCTACCTGATGGAAGTGGGAACAGAACAGAATAATGGCCGTGCTAAGCCCCACAAAAATGCTAGGGGTAAGCAAATCCCAGCTAAAACTTTGGGTCTGGGAGTAATAGGCGGCGACGATCGCCAAGGGACCAAAGGTAATCAAACAAATTAATTCCCCCAAACCTAGGTAACCAAGGCGGAAAGGGGGCCCTTGGTAGGTGTAGCCCAAAAAGATGGCCACTCCAATTAACTCCAACACTGTCCAATCCTGGGCCAGCCAGCCCATGCTCATTAGCCCCAGCACACCGGCCAGCAAGAAAAAATTACTAATTAAAAAAACCAGATTGCGATTGCCGGTCAAATTAACCACTGAATGGGCCTTACGCACATCAATGCCCGTGTCACTGTCAAACACATCATTGCTCAGGTTGATCCAAGCAATAATGGCGATCGCCGACAGCAAAAAGATGGTAAAAACATCGCCCTGCCACTGCCCAGTCAGGCCATAGGCCACCGCTGAACCAACGGTAATGGGCACCACTGCCACCGTGTACATGGGGGGCTTAATGGCCGCCAGCCAAAGTTTGCGGGTCGAAGGGGCCGTAGATGGCACTAAGGGGGAAGATTCGGTCATAACAGAGCAACAGAGCTAATTCAAATTACCTGGGCTTCCGCCTCCAGTTGGTTCAAAGGTACGAAACACTCCCCTGGCAACAGCACCGGCTGACGATTGAACATCAGTTGACCCCGGTGGGTTTCTTTATGGATGGCAATGCCCAGGGGTTGCTTTTGGGATTTGGGGTGGAGCATGCGATAACTGCGGTAAATTCGCCGGGCCATGCGCAACATTTTGGGGTCTAGGGGCATGGGCACGCTCCTATACTCCACATCAAAGTCGCTCTCATCAGGAATAAAAACCATAATAAACTCCCCACTCAGGACGCATATGTGTTCTAGCCTTTGACCGAAAAACGTCAGCCAGGTTAGCCATCATCATAAATAACAATAGGGTTTGACGTAAGGGCCGCCCCAGAAGATTCTTACTTACTCAACCAAGATCTGATTTTGACCCGAACTAACTGCCTGGGGGGAAGTCATTGAGGTAAAGTTTGTCTAGTTTTTTGGTAGATTGCAACGATCCTTACATGTCATCCAGGATGCCCAACAATTGCTCTCCCATTTGCCGACAGCCCACCAATTGGGTGCCAGGGGAAAGAATATCCCCGGTGCGGTAACCCTGGGCCAGGACTGTTTTTACTGCTCCCTCTAGGCGATCGGCTGCCTGGGGTTGGTCCAAACCGTAGCGCAACATCATGGCCGCACTGAGCACCTGGGCCAGGGGATTAGCCTTATCCTGACCAGCAATATCCGGGGCCGAACCGTGGACGGGTTCAAATAGTCCCGGGCCGTCACTGCCCAAGCTAGCGGAGGGTAACATGCCAATACTGCCCGTTAACATGGCCGCAATGTCGGAGAGAATATCACCAAATAAATTACCCGTCACAATGGTGTCAAATTGCTTTGGACTACGCACCAATTGCATGGCCGCATTGTCCACATATAAATGGGACAGTTCCACGTCGGGATAATCTGTGGCGATCGCCATTACCCGATCCCGCCACAGTTGGGACACATCCAGTACATTAGCCTTATCTACTGAACAGAGTTGACCCCGTCGTTTTTGGGCCGTTTCAAAAGCTACCTTGGCAATGCGGTCAATTTCTCCCACAGTGTAAGCCATGGTATTAACCCCCCGCTTTTCCCCCGCCTCCGTCTCAAAAATACCCTTCGGTTTACCGAAATAAATACCGCCGGTCAATTCCCGTACCACCATAATATCTACCCCTTCCACCACTTCCCGTTTGAGGCTAGAAGCATCAACCAATTGGGGAAAAATGGTCGCGGGACGTAGGTTCGCAAACAGTCCCAGCCCTTCCCGGATGGCCAACAAACCAGTTTCTGGCCGTTGAGCCCTGGGGAGATTGTCCCAGGCATAGCCCCCGATCGCCGCTAACAGTACCGCATCACTATCCTTCGCTTGGGCCAGGGTTACCTCCGGTAGGGGTTGGC
>NZ_JADEWJ010000209.1:0-7063 GCF_015207725.1 Synechocystis sp. LEGE 06083 | reverse complement strand
ACCGATTACGTCCCCAGCTTTGCCCACTCCTACGCCGACCTGGCCAGTTTCGTTACCGACTACCACGATCGCCCGGAAGCTAAGTTTTTTACCGCCTTTGACCACCTTACTGACCCGGCGGATTTGGATAACCCGTTCCTGCCAGTTAGTGTCTTCTTTTTTTTCACGGCTGGTTTTACGACGCTTTGCCATAGTAATTTCCTTGGATGTTAATGGGTTTGGTTAACGTTGTTAGAAATCGAGACCGGCTTCCCTGGCCGCCTCCGCCAGAGCTTTTACCCGTCCGTGATACAACTTACCACCCCGGTCAAAAACTACTTGGTTAATGCCTTTGGCGATCGCCCGTTGGGCTACCAACTTGCCCACCTCTGCGGAAGCATCCTGGGTGGAGCTGGAACTGAGGGACTTTTTCAAATCGGGGTCGAGGGTGGAAGCCGCCGCAAGGGTGTGCTGGGCCACGTCATCGATCACCTGGGCGTAGATGTGGTCATTGGACCGAAAAACCGCCAAACGGGGCCGCTCGCTGGTACCAGATAAGTGGCGACGCAGCCGACGGTGACGACGTTGGGTGGCAGATTTACGAGTACTTTTCATGGTTTATTTTTTCCCTGTCTTACCAGCTTTACGACGGACATATTCACCTTGGTAGCGGATACCTTTACCCTTATAGGGTTCCGGTGGCCGCACAGCCCGGATTTTGGCCGCTGTATTCCCCAAGAGTTCCTTGTCAATGCCGGAGACAATTACCTGGGTGTTATTTTCAACTTTGACCTCAATACCTGCGGGCATGGTCATTTCCACGGGCTTACTATAGCCGACATTCAGAGTCAACTTATTGCCCTGGGCCTGGGCTCGATAGCCCACCCCTTGGATTTCGAGACGACGCTCAAAGCCCTGGGCCACCCCATCCACCATATTGGCAACGAGGGTACGCACCAGACCGTGGCGTTCCCGGGCAGCGCGGGACTCGTCCTGGCGGGTGACGGTGATGGTTTCCCCTTCCTGGGCCACAACTACCTTTTCCGGTAAATGTCTTGCCAGGGAACCCTTGGGGCCTTTCACACTCAGATGGGTGCCTTGAATATCTACGCTGACCTTCGCTGGGATGGGAATGGGGCGTTTTCCGATACGGGACATAGGATTAATTCTGTAAAGTTAAGTTTAAGTAGTAATACAATAGTAGCCTTCGACCAGGACTACCAAATGTAACAAAGGATTTCGCCCCCAATGCCCTGGCGACGGGCTTCCCTATCGGTCATGATGCCGTGGGAGGTGGAAACAATGGCGATGCCAATGCCGCCCAACACCCGGGGAATTTTTTTGGAAGGGGCATACACTCGCAAACCGGGCTTACTAACCCGCTGGAGGGTATTGATCAGGGGCTGGCGGGTCTTGCCTTTGTACTTTAAAGTGAGCACTAAGGTACGACTGATGCCTTCGCCGGTTTCAGCATAGTCTTCGATAAACCCTTCGCTTTTGAGCACCTTGGCAATGCTCAGGGTCATTTTAGTGGTGGGCACCTGGGTAGTGCTATGTCTCACCGCACAGGCATTGCGGATGCGGGTGAGCATATCGGAAATTGTGTCTGTTGAAGCCATTATTCCTGCTGGTAGATTCTCCTAAGGGATGATGATTCAGGTGGATTGATGAAAACTTGTTACTGATCAATCACCCTGAGCCGCGACTAAATTAACTTCTAAAGGGCATGCCCAGAGCTTTAAGCAATGCACGGCCTTCTTCGTCAGTTTGGGCGCTGGTAATGATGGAAACGTCCATGCCCCGGATTTGATCGATGGTGTCGTAATCAATCTCGGGAAAAATTAGTTGTTCGCGAATGCCTAAGCTATAGTTACCCCGGCCGTCAAAGCTGTTGGGGCTGATGCCACGGAAGTCCCGAATGCGGGGCAACGCTAAGTTAATCAAGCGATCCAAAAAGGCATACATCCGCTCGGAACGGAGGGTAACCATCACCCCCACTGGCATACCTTCCCGGATTTTAAAACCGGCGATCGCCTTGCGGGCCCTGGTCACTACCGGCTTTTGCCCTGTAATGGTGGCCAACTCCGCCAGGGAAGACTCCAAAGCCTTGGCATTTTGGGAAGCTTCCCCTAATCCCCGGTTGACAGTAACCTTGGTCAATTTGGGAACTTGATGAATATTTTTGTAGCCAAACTCCTCCTTTAACTTAGGAAGAACGGTTTCTTGGTAGAGGGTTTTAAGTCGTTGAGTCATGGTATTTACAGGGTCTCTGGGCTTGGTCAGAGAATAAATGAACCGGGCACATCAAGCTGAAGTCTGGGGTCGGCCAGGGGGCAACTACACCAGCCTTTAGTCAATGATTTCTCCCGTTTTTTTCAGCATCCGCACTTTACGACCATCGTCAGTGACGGTGTAGCAAATGCGACTAGCAATTTTTTCCTTAGTGGAATAGAGCATCACCTTGGAGCTATGGATGGGAGCTTCATAGCTACTGATCTGCCCCGATTCCCCCTCTTGACGGGGTTTAACATGCTTGGTGCGGATATTAACCCCTTTGACCACCACTTGACTTTGGCTCGGAATGGTTTGCAGGACTTCCCCCACTTTGCCCTTATCTTTGCCGGAAATTACTTGGATGGTGTCGCCTTTTTTGACGTGCATCTTTACCCGGTGGGGAGCTTGTTTGGTTTTAGTCATTTAGAGCACCTCCGGAGCCAAAGAAACAATTTTGGTAAAGTTTTTGTCCCGCAGTTCCCGGGCCACGGGGCCAAATACCCTGGTACCCCGGGGATTACCTTCGGCGTTGATGATCACAGCGGCATTGTCGTCAAAGCGGATACTCATGCCACTGGCTCGGCGCAAAGGCTGTTTGGTTCTGACAATCACCGCCCGTACCACGTCGGACTTTTTGATCGGCATGTTGGGCAGGGCATCCTTCACCACGGCAATAATTTGGTCGCCAATACCACCATAGGTGCAGTTCCCCGTGCCCAGAACCCGCAGACACATGAGCTTGCGAGCCCCACTGTTGTCCGCGACGTTGAGATAGGTTTGTTGTTGAATCACGGCGTTTTCCTAAAAAAATCAGACTAGGATGAATGGCTCATAATGTTGATTACTTGCCAGCGCTTAGTTTTGCTCAGGGGGCGGGTTTCTTGGATGCGAACCTTGTCCCCTTCTTGGCACTGGTTTTCTTCGTCGTGAGCTTTAAATTTCTTGGTTTTGACGACAATCTTGCCGTACTTGGGGTGGGGAGAACGGCTTTCCACAGCAACAACGACGGTTTTATCCATTTTGTTACTGACCACAATGCCCACACGTTCTTTAATCGCCATGGTGTTTCTATTCCTCCTCGGAAGGACTGTTCTCAAGTTGTCGTTCCCTTTCCACCGTTAATAGTTGGGCTAAGCGATGGCGGGCATGTTTAAATTCATGGGGATTTTCGGGACGACGGGTGGCCTGTTGGAACCGGAGTTGGAATAATCTTTGCTTGGTAGCGAGGATTTCCGTGCCCAGTTCTTCGTCGCCGAGTTTCCTTGCGTCCGCAATATTGGGAAGAGCCATGTTAAATGTAATCCTCCTGACGGGTAATAAATTTAGTCTTAATGGGCAATTTCTGGGCGGCGAGGCGCATGGCTTCCCGGGCCACTTCCTCGGAGACTCCGGCTAGTTCAAACATGACCCGACCGGGTTTAACCACCGCTACCCAATATTCTGGGGAACCTTTACCGGAACCCATCCGAGTTTCAGCAGGACGCATGGTGACGGGTTTGTCGGGAAAAATACGGATCCAGATTTTCCCACCCCGACGGATGTAACGGGTCATGGCTCGACGGGCGGCTTCGATTTGCCGGGAGGTGATCCAACAGGGTTCGGTGGCCTGGAGGGCGAAATCACCGAAGTTGAGGGTACTGCCCCGCTCCGCTAGACCCCGCATCCTGCCCCGTTGCTGTTTACGGAATTTTGTTCTTCTAGGACTTAACATAGTGCGTTAACGAATAGGCGTTAATGATTGGCGATCGCCAAAGGAATGGAGCTTAACCGTCGTTGGAACGGTCATCAAACTGTTGTCGACGGGATTTACGACGGGGTTGGCTGGGGGGAGCGACCACGGCCGCTTCTTGCCCAGGGATAATTTCCCCTTTAAAAATCCAGACCTTAATACCTAAAATGCCGTAGGTGGTGAGGGCCGTACGATAGGCGTAGTCAATGTCCGCCCGCAGAGTATGAAGGGGCACCCGACCTTCCCGTACCCATTCTGTCCGGGCAATTTCTGCCCCGTTCAGGCGACCGCTAACTTGGATTTTGATACCTTTAACTTCAGCCCTTTCTGCCCTTTGCAATGCTTGGCGCACCACTCGGCGGAAGGAAACCCGACGCTCTAACTGTTGACCGATGTACTCGGCCATCAAAGCCGCATCGGCATCAGCATTGGGTACTTCAATGACGTTGACCCGAATCTGCCGGGCTCCCCCAAGGAGGTTTTGCAGACCGGTACGTAGTTGCTCAATACCGGAGCCACCTCTTCCTACCACTACCCCAGGGCGGGCGGTGTGGATGCCTAATTCTATCTGTTCGGCTTTACGTTCAATGCGGATATCAGAAATACCAGCATTATGAGGGTTTTCTCAATATACTGACGAATTTTGTAGTCTTCCTGCAAAAGCTCTGGGTAGCGCTTGGGGTCGGCATACCAGCAAGATTTGTGGTCTTTGGTAATGCCGAGGCGGAAGCCAACTGGATGTATTTTTTGTCCCATGTTTTGTATGCGTGACGTGAACAGCGATGTTAGTTATCTGCCAAGGCCGGGGCAACGGCAACGGTGATGTGGCAAGTGGGCTTGCGAATTTGGTAGGCACGACCCTGGGCTCGGGGGCGAAAACGTCGCAAACTGGGGCCACCGTCGGCGAAGGCCTGGCTAACAACTAGATCCGTGGGTTCCAAACCTTCGTTATGCTCAGCGTTGGCCACGGCGGAACGCAATACTTTTAGCACCGGCTCACAGGCTTTATAGGGCATAAATTCCAGGATGATGAGGGCTTCCCGGTAGGAGCGCCCCCGGATCTGATCTAGCACCCGCCGCACTTTTAGGGGAGACATCCGCACGTAACGGGCGATCGCCTTGACCTCGGCCGTCGTATCAAGTTTTGTCATACTGCTTACCTCTGGTTACTTACGCGCTTTTTTATCGCTTTTAGAATGACTGCGGAAGGTGCGAGTCGGCGCAAATTCCCCTAACTTATGCCCCACCATTTGTTCAGAGACAAACACTGGCACATGCTGGCGACCGTTGTGGACGGCGATGGTATGGCCCACCATCTGGGGAAGAATTGTCGAAGCCCGGGACCAGGTTTTAACCACCTGCTTATCCCCCTTGTCATTGAGCTTGTCAATTTTGCGGAGCAGGGAAGCTGCCACAAAAGGACCTTTTTTTAGTGAACGACCCATAGTTCAGTTCCAACGAATAAAAACAAAAATAATTATTTGGTGCGGCGACGGACAATCAGAGCACTACTGCGCTTCTTCTTGTTGCGGGTTTTAGCACCCAGAGCCGGTTTACCCCAGGGGGATACGGGGCCAGAACGACCGATGGGAGCCCGGCCTTCTCCACCACCATGGGGGTGGTCACAGGGGTTCATCACGCTACCCCGGACATGGGGACGACGACCTAGGTGACGCTTACGACCAGCTTTACCAAGTTTGAGGTTACGGAATTCGGCGTTGCTCACCCGACCAAGGGTGGCCACACATTCTTTCCGAACCATGCGTACTTCCTTAGAAGGCAACTTAATGGTCACATAGTCCCCTTCCTTGGCCACCACTTGGGCAAAAGCTCCGGCGGAGCGCACCATTTGGCCACCCCGACCGGCTACCAATTCCACATTGTGTACTTCACTACCCAGGGGAATACGGCTCAGGGGTAAGGTATTGCCCACTTCAAAGGGAGCATCTTCCCCGGCAATCACGGTCATCCCCACCTGTAGTCCAGCGGGGGCGAGGATATAGCGCTTTTCTCCATCGGTGTAGAACAGCAGGGCGATGCGGGCATTGCGGTTGGGATCGTATTCGATCGCCGCCACCCGGGCCGGAATATTTTGCTTATTGCGTTTGAAGTCGATAATCCGGTAAAGGCGTTTATGGCCTCCCCCCCGGTGCCGACTGGTGATTACCCCGCGATTATTGCGACCTTTATGGTCGTGGCGGTTAGTGGTTAATGACTTTTCCGGCGTACTTTTAGTAATTTCAGTGAAATCGGAGACACTTGCCTGCCGAGTTCCTGGTGTCATTGGCCGATAATTGCGAATACCCATGGGTTTAGATAACAGTTAATGCAGTGGTGGTCTAAACGTGGCTTACACGTCGGGGAACAATTGGATGCTATCCCCTTCTTTGAGGGTGACAACGGCCCGTTTTACTTGGGCTTTAAAACCCATGAAACGACCCACCCGTTTTTGTTTGCGGGGCATGCGAGCCGTATTAACGCCTGTTACTTTGACGTCAAACAGTAGCTCGATCGCCGCTTTAATTTCCGGCTTGGTGGCTTCGGGGCGCACGTCAAAGACATATTTATTGTCTTCGAGCTGTAGGGTGGCCTTTTCCGTCACAATCGGCTTAATAATTAAGTCCGCCAAACGACGTTGGTCAATTACCTTACTCACCGTAAACCTCCTGGATTTTCTCGAGGGCAGTGGCGGTGGCCACAATGGTGTCTGCAACGAGGATGTCGTAGATATTGAGGTTATCTGCCCGTAAAATTTTCAAATAGGGAATGTTGCGCCCAGAAAGAAACACATTTTCCGGAATTTCATCCAGGATTAACAACACCCGTTTTTCAGGTTTAGCACCCCAGCGAGTCAAGGCCGTAGCCAACTCTTTAGTCTTGGGTTGGCTGAACTGGTCCCCAAAGGCTTCCACCACCACAAAGCTTTCTGCCTTAGAGGCGATCGCCGTTCTCAGGGCCAAACGCCGCTCCTTGCGGTTCATTTTTTGGCTATAGTCCCGGGGTTTGGGACCAAAGATTACCCCACCACCCCGCCAGAGGGGAGAACGGATCGAACCCGCCCGGGCCCGACCAGTACCTTTT
>NZ_JADEWJ010000208.1:0-7096 GCF_015207725.1 Synechocystis sp. LEGE 06083 | reverse complement strand
GTTGATACTGGCGTAAAATTTCCATGCCAATGGTGCCCTGGCCAGCAATCACATCGGGATCATTAAAGGGGTGGATAAAAGTTAGCCCCTTTTCCTGCTCCAACTGCCGCGCGTGGCCATAGGCATCGTCATAGGTTTCCCCATAGAGCACCACCACACCTCCCCGAGCTTTGACAGCCTCCACTTTCACCTGGGGAGTGGTTTCCGGCATCACAATAATGGCTCTGGTGCCCAACTTGGAAGCCCCTAGGGCCACCCCCTGGGCATGGTTACCCGCCGAAGCTGCAATTACTCCTTTTTCTAATAATTCCGGGGATAACTGGGCCATTTTGTTATAGGCTCCCCGTAACTTAAAGGAAAACACTGGCTGTAGGTCTTCCCGTTTAAAGTAAACCCGATTACCCAGCCGCTTGGATAAATTGGCCGCCAAATCCAACGGAGATTCGATCGCCACATCATAAACCCGGGCCTTAAGAATTCTTTCGAGGTAATCGGTGGTCATGGAAAAGGAGAGCAAAAAGGGTAGTGGTTAAAATCACCCTTTCCAGTTTCCCATTCTTTGGCAGAGGCTTGTACCAAGCTAAGTCCCAGGAATTTTCCCTGATTCCTAGTTGGTTAATTCAATTGTTGTTTTAAATCCGCTAGGGCTGCCCATCGGCGATCAAAGCCATTGTCTGGGCTGTTATTAGGTACTTGGGGGGCTTGGCAATCTTTCCCGCACAAATTTTTCAGGGGCAGAGCCAAATTAAACTGTTCGTATAACCAGGTTTCCACATCAAAGTGTCCATCGGGAGCCAGTACTTCCGACAAATCATCCCAACTCAGTTCCCGTTCCGAGGCTAAGGGCGTATCATCCCCTTGGTTATCCAACCAGAGTATTTCCTTGGTATCCAATGCCAAGCGTTGGTTATAGCTTTGGGCACAGCGGTCACAGTGGAGGGTAACAATGGTTTCCGCTTCGGCTATCACTTCCAAAAAGGTTCCCCCATGGCGCACCGTCACCGTCCCTCGCACTGGGGTTAAGGTTGTTAAGTCGGCGATCGCCTGATCAACGGACAAGACCTGGGTAGACCGGGGCTGCTTGAGCAGATGGGGGAGATAAATGGGCTGTATGACCATGGCAAAAATCGGCAAATATTATCAGCCAACAACACAACAATAGCCTAGGAAGACCTCTGGCATTTCAAGAACTGAGGGTATCCTTTTCTTCCACCACTTCAGCCTGCAGTTTTTCCCGTTCTTCTGGGGTCATATTAGCCCAACGGAGTTCGATCATTTTATCTTCATACTCTTTAATTTGTTGGTGGTAGGTCATGTCGTGGGTAAATACCCTAGTGACATAGGAAAGCAACCAAATCAGTAGGCCCCCCACCAGCACCGCTTGGGTCCAAATGCCCGCTTGCTGAGCTTCGATGCCAAAGCCCTGTAATCCAGCGTAAACCACTCCGCCCAGTAGGAAAAAACCCAGGGCAATGGCCAAAGCATCAATGCGTCGCATGGTGTTTCTCCCTGGAATGACAAATGGTGAAGACGGACAGAAAACAAGGAGGCAAACGGGTCTGGAGCATGGCCGACCCAGTTACAATTTCAATAAAGGCAAAATTTAGGCAGTTTGAGTCCGGCGGCGGGGACGCAAATTCAGCACTGGACTGAGTACCAATAGCCCGGGGAAGAAGAGAAACACCAGAAAATACATGGCCAGTCTTTCAATGGAACTAGCTACGTACCAACGCTTTTGCAGGTACCAGTACAATAAAGCGGGAAAAACTAACAGATAAGCTAGGCTTAAGCCTAAATAAATTATCGCCAATAAACCGGTTTCGGAAAGTAGCAAACCTAATAAATCTTCCATAATCCTGGCTGGGGGTTAAGGTCCGGGGGCAACAGCCCAGTGAAATTGTGAACTAATCTTCCCTGTTAAAGAAAGGGACTCCCTACCCAGAGAACTGCTTGCTATTCTGAAGAATAATCAGTTCTACATTCTGGCGATCGGCGGAAAATCCTTGTTCCGAAGGGCGAACCACGGCTACAAAAAATACTTTGTATTTGTTTAGCTTGGTTTTTGCTATTTGTTACCGTGTTAACTCCGATACTGTATCAAAAATCTAAGCTAGGGCGCAAGGCGCATCTGCCACCAGGCTGTTGACCCTAGTCCGCCAGGGAGAAAAGGGAATCCCTCACCCATATTTTGATCAATGGTTCCACCCATACCTAACGTCTTCTTTGCCTATTGTCCCATTGTTTTTTCAGGTCAAACCAGAACTTTTTTAGCCTCAAATCGAGGGAAAAACCCCGCCGACTGCTCAATACCACTGTGCCGGCAACACGGTCATGGAAAGCTTGGCCAAGGCCATCCTCGGCGATCGCCCAGATTAAATCACCAAACAGGGGGGCCACCAACAGTAAAAAACTTACCCCATTGGCAAAGTTAATGTTTAAACCCACCATGGCTAGGTAAGAAGCGGCACCTAAAATACCTTCCCGCTGGCTCAACTCCAAAATGCCTGGCAAACGCTTCATTTTCAGGTGCACCACCCTGGTGTCGAAGGCCCAGCCCCCCAAACTTTGCCCCTGGTTAGCAGACACCAAAATTACCCTTAGGGCAAACCAACCGGCGATAAAAATTAGTAGCTGTACCCAACCCGCAGCCAGACTGCTAAATAACCAAATCACGACAAAATCCAACAGGTAGCCATAGCCTCGCCGTTCCAATGGGGCCAGGGGTAAGCGGCGATCGCGGCGCTGGTCGTCGTCATACATAATCAAGCTTTGCTCAGGGGGCAAGGGATAATCTTTAATGGAACCACTGGCCATTGCCGTCTATTTTGCCATTTTGTTGGGGCACCGCTGCATGCCAGACCCTGGGGCTTGTCATCGGCAATGATTAGACAATCTTATCGTCAAACCCCAGGAAGATTAATTCTTTCCATCTTTGCTCTCCCAGTCCTTAAAACTCCCTTAATCCCTGGAATTCTAGCCTTTTCTTGATTTTGTAATTGCCAGGCCGACGGGCAAAAATACTCTGGGGGCAAACATAAGTGAAGATTATCTAATTAAGACCTAGCCATTTCATTGCTAATGCTTCCTTGTCAATTCAAGATTTTCCCGTAGTATCAGAACAGTTAAGTTTTCTGAAGTAGCTCGATCTGGATATAGTTGTCCCGATGGAGGCTTCATGAGGCAATCTCTCTACTGTTTTTTTGAGAAGAGGAAACATCTATGGCATCCTATACCGTTAAATTAATCACCCCCGATGGTGAAAGTTCCATCGAATGTTCTGACGATACCTATATCCTCGATGCTGCGGAAGAAGCTGGTCTAGACCTGCCCTATTCCTGCCGTGCTGGGGCTTGCTCCACCTGTGCCGGCAAGATCACCTCCGGTAGTGTTGACCAATCCGATCAGTCTTTCTTGGATGATGACCAGATTGAAGCTGGTTATGTTTTGACCTGTGTGGCTTATCCCACCTCTGATTGCACCATTGAAACCCACAAAGAAGAAGACCTCTACTAAGGGTAAGGATGCTGGCCATGGGCTAGTGAGTTTGATAGTTTCATAATTGTCCACGGCAGGGTTTAAGCCCTGCTTTTTTGTCGTCCACTGGCAAACTCCAGTACGGCTTGGGCGGCCCGTTCACAAACCCCCGGTTCCCCGAGGGCTTCTCTGAGGGCTTGGTAATCCTGGGCAATGGTGGCTCGCCGATCGCCGTTCAGCAGTAATTCCAAGCCGGCCTGGGCAATGTTGCTGGCGGTGGCCTGTTCCTGCAGTAGTTCCGGCATAATGCCCCGGTTGAGCACAATGTTGGTGGGGGACACAAAGGGCAGGTCAAATTTAAAAATTCGTCTGGCGATCGCCATGGTCAGGGGGCTGACTCGATAAAGAATAACCTGGGGCACATTTAATAGAGCAATTTCCAAATTCACCGTTCCTGACTTGGTGATGGCCAGATCGGCACAGGCGATCGCCGTTAGGGTTTCCCTGCCGTCCAAAAGTTGCACTGTGAGATTGAATTCCTTCAGGGTTTCTTCGATCTGGGCCTGATAATCCTTGAGGGAAACGGGCAAAAGCAGTTTTACATCTGGCAGTTGACTCTGCAATTGCTGGGCGGCGCCACAAATAGGCGGTAATAAGTAGCGCAGTTCCTGAATACGGGAAGCGGGCAGGAGGGTAATCACTGTTTGGTTTTGGTCAATGCCCAACTTTTTACGGGCTACCTCTCGACTGGGAGCTTCCTTAGTAATGCGGTCTAACAATGGATGTCCCACCAAGGTGACGTCTAAACCCTGATTACGAAAAAATTCTGCCTCCCCCGGAAAAATGGCCAACAAGCGATCGGTTACGGCCATGATTTGAGTCGTTTCCCTTTTTGTGGGAGACCAAACCCAGGCCTGGGGAGCGATATAGTACAAAATTGGCAAATTAGGGTAGGTTTTCCGCAAATAATTGGCGATGGTTAAATTGGGACCCATGTAGTCAATTAAGACCAACAAATCAATTGGATTGGTTTTGAGATAACTTTTAACCTTTTGTTGAATGCGCCAGGTGGGAATAATAAACCGCAGGGATTCGGTCAATCCCACAGAACCGATCGCCGCCGTATTAGCCAGCAACTTCATACCCGCCGCCGCCATTTTTTCTCCCCCCAAACCCACCAGTTCCAGTTCTAAATTCTCCTCCTGGGCCTGTTGCCTTAGCGCTGTGACCAACAGGGACCCCTGGAGATCTCCAGAAACCTCTCCCGTGCTAATAAAAATTCTCATAGAAATGATGGGCGCTAATTGGGTTGTTTAATGCCCACCACACTGGCATTGAAGTTATAGTTTTTTCCCTCTAGTTCCAGTACTGTACCAATTTTTACCTTTTGTCCCCCCAGTACCATGCCCGTGGAGGTAACATCCCCTCTGCCCTTGAGGGTGAGGAGCATATCCCGACTGTAGTTAGATTCTGGTCGAGGATCCGGCAAAGATTTCACTGAGCCATCGGGTTGGGGTATCGCCAGATTACGGGGTAGTTCCTGGACATTGACCACTTCTACCTGCCCTGCGGGTTGATTGCGGATAATGATGCTGGTTTTCTCCGCTTTAAACTCATTCAGCACCACCTGGGGGTCCAATACGTTTAGCCCCCGGACAATGGCGGTTAATTCGATAGATGCAGCGTTAGCTTGGGCAAGAATACTTTTCCCCGAACTACCCGGCAAAACGAAAATGCCCACGGCTACCATGAGGATGATCAGAGCGGCCCCCAGATCCAACAGGCTGATAATGCCGAAAATTCTGCCACGGGAATCGATGAGCTTCATGGGAAAATTGCTAACTCTAGACTGGGGAGGAAATCAACAAGAAAAAATCCCCGCAATTCTAACATGGAGAAAGGGGACAAACTTTGCCAGGCTTGTTGAAAAAATCTATTGTCGGAGGGAGCTACCCTGGGCCGTAAACCGTTACCATCGATAGAACAAAACTTAACATAGCAGTAAAAATTTTTAACGTATGACAATGGCTTGGTTAATGGGGTTGGGTTTAGCCCTGGCTTCGGTGCTGTGGGTGGAACTGGTGCGGGACTGCTACCATGCCTTGGCCCATGTATGGTCGCCGCTTTATCGTCTCCATGGCTGGCACCACCGGGTATTCCGCTCTGATTTATCGGTGGTGAGCACGGAAATTTATCAAAAGGCTCACTGGTACAATGATGTGCCGGAAGCATTAGTAATGTTAGCTTTTGGCATTTGGCCGCCCTTGTTAACCTGGATGTGGCAGAGTTTTGACCATTGGCCCCTAATCTTGGCTGCCAGCGCTGGGCAGATTTACACTTTGGGATTTTTGCTGTCGGCGATCGCCAGGGGAATGGGACTACCCAATGCCGATGAGATTACGGATTTAACCCACCGCCCAGGGCCATTTTTAGCGCCGCCGGCCCCTTGGATGGTGAACCGCACCTACCATTGGCGCCACCATTTTGATGATCGCAATGCTTACTTCTGTGGAACCCTAACCCTGGTGGATAAAATGTTGGGCACCGCTTTGTCCCTCAAAGGTAAAAAAATTGCAGTTACCGGGGCTTCCGGTGGTTTTGGCCAGGCTCTTTTGCAGGAACTCCATCAACAGGGTGCTAAGGCGATCGCCCTTACCTCCTCTGGCCAAGAAGTAAGCATCACCGCGACAGGTAAAACTATTCCCATTAGAACTGAACAATGGTGCATCGGCCAGGAAGATCAACTCCAGGATTTGCTAAGGGAAATTGACATTTTGGTCATTAACCATGGAGTAAACGTCCACCAGCGGCGGGATGGCCAGGCAATTGAGCAAGCCTACGAAGTTAATACTTTTTCTGCCCTGCGCCTAATGGAATTATTCCTAGCCACGGTAAAAACTAATCGACACATTGCCACCAAAGAAATTTGGGTGAATACCTCCGAGGCGGAAGTTAATCCAGCGTTTAGCCCTTTGTACGAACTGAGTAAGCGAGCGTTAGGGGATTTGGTTACCTTGAAGCGATTGGATTCCCCCTGCGTGATTCGTAAACTGATCCTGGGGCCGTTCAAAAGCAAACTCAATCCAGTGGGCATTATGGGTGCCTCCTGGGTGGCTCAGCAAGTGGTGAAGGGGGTAAAACGGGACAGCCGCAATGTTATTGTCACCATCAACCCGATCACGTTCATTGCCTTTCCCATCAAAGAATTTTTTGTCTCCCTTTATTTCCGTTGCTTTAGCAAAAAGTCCTAAACTACTTTTGCCGAGACCCATAGCTGAGTAGTAGCAAAAAAAATGCTGTTCCCAAAAGATATTTCAAACCATCGGGAATCCAGGGAGCAGGGGAAATAAACCCCTCAATGATGCCTGCAATAATTAGCAGGGGCACAATGCCAAATACCAATTGAGCCGCGGCGATCGCCTGTTGTTTGAGGGCGTAACCCCGACGGTAGGGCCCCGGCCACAATAACCCCTTGGCAATGAGTAAGCCCGCCGCCCCCGCCAGAAAAATTGCCGGTAATTCCAAGGAGCCATGGGGAAAGACAAAACCCCAAAAGGGAATGGCCAAATTATGTTGGGCCACCAATGCCCCCACCGCCCCCAGCAGTAGACCGTTATAAAAC
>NZ_JADEWJ010000207.1:0-7112 GCF_015207725.1 Synechocystis sp. LEGE 06083 | reverse complement strand
TTGCTGGGGCATCAGCCTTGGCGGGATTATTAAATTTAGTTCCCCGTTATTTACCTCGGTATGGCATGGCCCCGGAATGGACTCGGGCGGTTAAACCTTTGGTAATCATTTTTATGGCGATCACCTTTGCGATAACGTTGATTTTTCGCGCTAACGTAGATGCCCAAGGGGCAGCCTATGCCACGGGAGTTTTGGTGCTAATGAGTTCGGCAGCAATTGCGGTGGCTCTCTTTTTTCATCGTCAACGTTCCCGTTGGAGCACGGGCATTTTTGCGGCGATCGCCCTTGTATTTATTTACACCACCATTATCAACATCATCGAACGACCAGATGGGATTCGTCTCGCCATTTTCTTTATCACTACCATTGTCACCACCTCGTTAATTTCTCGGGTGTTTCGCTCCACCGAACTGCGGGTCACATCCATTGAATTAGATGACTCAGCCCAAGAAATTTTGTCTAAATACCAACATCAAAGCATTCACCTGATTGCCCATCGTCCTTTTAAAAAGGAATTCCAGGAATATCGGCAAAAGGAACAATCTGCACGCCATAATAACCACATTAGCAAAAGTGACCCCTTGATTTTCTTGGAAGTGGACGTAGTAGACGCTTCCGTGTTTGTGGATGCCATCCATGTACGGGGCATTTATCTGGATAAATATCAAATTCTGCGGGTTCAAAGTTCAGCGGTTCCCAATGCGATCGCCGCTTTATTACTCTATTTACGGGATCAAACTGGCCATTTACCCTCTGTGTATTTTGGTTGGACGGAAGGCAATCCCTTGGAATATTTACTAAGATTCCTCTTGTTTGGGGAAGGAGATATTCCCATTCTGACCCGCGAAGTATTGCGAAAAGCCGAACCCAATCCCCAAAATCGCCCCCGTATTCATGTTAGTGGTTAGGCTCTTGATACTGAATTGTAATCTTTGTGAAAACATTTGAGCTTAGCGGAGTTCGCTAATCATTCACAACTAGGAACCCCTTTGAAAACTTGAGAAATTTCAATCTCAAGCCACGTCGTCGTGGGCAAAGCAATTATAGAGAAAGTCGAGGGCGTAGTTACTCAACTGGTAATAGGTGGGGTCTTCCATAATCCGGTCTCGATCCCGGTGCCGGGCAAAGGGGATAGTCATAATTTCCCCAATGTTAGCGTGGGGCCCATTGGCCATCGTCACCAGGCGATCGCCGCCAAGGATGAAGCAAAAGTGGTCGTGATTTCGATCGCCACTCGGAATTAATCCTTGTCCTAAGTCTATCCGAGCCTAAACCTCCGGGGGCAATTCCAGCGGTAGGGGGCCTAGTAATCCTTTGCGAAAATCGTTCAGCAATTGCACTGCGGCCCTTTCCCGATCGCCGTTATGGCGGGCATCGGCCAGGGCAATTAAATACAAATCCCCGTTCATAGTTTCCGGGGCTACCTGATAACGGTGCGTCAACGCCTCCCCCAGGGACAAATCCAGCAATAGATCCACCATGGCGATCGCCACCGCCTGATTTTCGTAGGCCGCTTCACCAATGTCTTCACAGATAGCCAATTTCAGGGCATTGGCCTGATTTTCCAGCTTGAGGGGAATAACTCCGGGGGAATCGAGCAGTTCTAAACTGTCGGAAATGCGAATCCACCGTAACTGCCTGGTCACCCCTGCCCGCCGGGCACTTTCCACCACCTTGCGCCCCAACAATCGATTAATTAATGCAGATTTACCTACGTTAGGAAAGCCCATCACCACCGCCCGCACTGGCCGAGGTTGCATGCCCCGCCGTTTTCTTCTTTCATTAACTGCCTTACCAGCTTGTTGGGCCGCTTTACTGATGGCCTTCACCCCGGTGCCCTGCTTGGCATTGGCATAATATACCGTTTGATTTTGCTGGCGGAACCAGGTTAACCACTGCTCCTGCAACTCCGGTGTGATCATATCCACCCGGTTGAGAATAATTAATTTCGGCTTTTCTCCCACCCAGAGGGGCACATCGGGATGTTGGGATGCCAAGGGAATGCGAGCATCAATTACTTCCAGCACCACGTCAACTTTGTTTAACTGCTCCCGGAGTTGTCTTTCCGCTTTGGCAATATGCCCGGGATACCATTGGATTAAGGCCATGAGTTGTTCACTTTTTTACTGACGAGGGCTTCTGGGGGCCACGCTCCCACCCATAACAGCTTGCCACATCCCCGCCGGAAGTTACCTTACCCCTAGGCGATCGCCAAAAATCAGCATATATACACCAAGTTAAAAGTAAATCTTTTACACCATTACTGTAATCAACTTCACCGATAAAATTTTCCTCTACCATTCCTGGGGTCAAATCCATACCTGGCCATGACTCCCGCTCTACTTAATATTTCTTAATATTTTTAGTTGCTATAAATTCTCATTTATGCCCCTATAATAATTCGGGAGTAAGTGCTAAAGATTCTCAACTGCTTCATCGGTGGTTTGAGTTTAGTCCTAGGGAAAGATTGGTGATCGCCGCTGTGGTCAAGCCAGAATGGGTCTCGGGTGGACAGAGAACGCTTTATTCTTTGCCTCCATGGCGGCATCCCCCCTAAGGTTCCCAGCACTTATTACCATAATTTATTATTTGTCGTCTCATTAAGGAGGCAATTCTGTGCAAACCTATGGCAACGACACCGTTCAATACGAATGGTGGGCCGGCAACGCCCGTTTCGCCGATCAGTCTGGGCTTTTTATTGCGGCCCATGTGGCCCAAGCGGCCCTCACCGCCTTCTGGGCTGGAGCTTTTACCCTGTTTGAAATTTCCCGTTTTGATCCCACCCAGGCCATGGGGGACCAGGGATTGATTTTACTGCCCCATTTGGCCACCCTCGGTTGGGGTGTGGGCGATGGCGGACAAATTGTGGATACCTATCCCTACTTTGTCGTTGGCAGTATTCACCTGATTGCTTCAGCGGTACTGGGGGCTGGGGCTTTGTTTCATGCCCTGCGGGCCCCCGCTGACCTTAGTACCCTTAAGGGCCAGGGCAAAAAATTCCATTTCACCTGGGAAAACCCCCAACAACTAGGGATGATTTTGGGTCACCATCTCCTGTTCCTGGGGGCTGGGGCCCTACTGTTGGCAGGCAAAGCCATGTATTGGGGGGGATTGTACGACGCCACCACCCAAACGGTGCGGCTTGTGAGCGAACCAACGTTGGATCCCTTCGTTATTTATGGTTATCAAACCCATTTTGCCAGTATCAGTAGCCTGGAAGATCTGGTGGGGGGACATATTTTTGTTGGTGTTCTGCTCATTGGTGGAGGCATTTGGCACATTCTGGTGCCCCCTCTCAGTTGGGCTAAAAAAGTTCTGCTCTTTTCCGGGGAAGCCATTTTGTCCTATTCCCTGGGGGGCATTGCCCTAGCTGGATTTGTGGCGGCCTACTTTTGTGCCGTTAATACCCTGGCCTATCCGCCGGAATTTTACGGCCCGCCTTTGGCAATTAAATTGGGCATTTTTCCCTATTTTGCGGACACCGTGGAACTCCCCATGCATGCCCACACCAGTAGGGCTTGGTTAGCCAATGCTCACTTTTTCCTGGCCTTTTTCTTTCTGCAAGGTCATCTCTGGCACGCACTGCGGGCTTTAGGCTTTGACTTCAAACGGGTCGAACAGGCGTTGGATTCCCTGCAAACCTAGTCATTAGCCATTAGCTTTTCCTCTCTTAAGCAAGCATCGGGGTTTACTTTGCCTAGCCATGCCAGCCTGAAATTAAGACTCCATTGCTGGGTAATGGTAAACTTCTTTTCTTTTTATTCCCTTGCTTGGGTCAATTAACGTTTACTCTCCCATTGCCTAAAAAATTATGGGTCATCCTCACACTTGTTTGTGCTGTTCCCACTGTCTTTTGCGGCATTTACACCAAGGAAATTTAGTTTGGTATTGCTGTCAGTGTCGCCAAATGCAGGCGATCGCCAACGATAGCACTAGCCCTCTTTCTTTCAACACCTCGGAACTGTTAAACCAAGCTTTACTTAACAGTTAACAGCTTCCCCAGATTATTTCTACAAAAAATAAGCTCATTAACTTTTCAGGAACCATGACAAAAATTGGACTCTTTTACGGTACCCAAACCGGCAACACGGAAACCATTGCTGAGCTCATTCAAAAGGAAATGGGCGGTGATAGTGTGGTCGAGATAATGGATATTTCCCAAGCTGATGTTGATGATTTTCAGCAATACAATTCCCTCATTATCGGTTGTCCCACCTGGAATGTGGGGGAACTCCAGAGTGATTGGGAAGGCTTTTACGACCAACTAGAAGAAATTGATTTTAATGGTAAAAAAGTAGCCTATTTTGGTGCAGGCGATCAGGTTGGTTATGCAGATAATTTTCAAGATGCCATGGGTATTTTAGAAGAAAAAATTAGTGGGTTAGGAGGAAAAACAGTAGGATTTTGGCCCACCACTGGTTACGACTTTGATGATTCAAAAGCGGTAAAAAATAACCAATTTGTTGGTTTGGCTTTGGATGAGGACAATCAACCGGAATTAACTGAAGGCAGGATCAAAAAATGGGTTAGTGAAATTAAACCTATTTTGCAATCCTAGGTATTCTCAACCTGGGGGTGTACAGCCATCAATTCTCCAATAATTGATCGACTCCGCCAGTAGTTCATGTTGCTTGAGCTTATCTTAAACATCTGGTCATTTACCACAGTTGCTTTGAGCTTTAACTAACTTTAATTAACCAGAGAATAGTTTAGGCTCGACTGAGTTATTTTCTACTCCTCACTCCACTTAAATACTTACCTTACCTTTTAATCCTAGCCGGACTCCTACCATGAAAAACCAGAATATGCCTCCAGAAACCCCCATTGTCTGGCTCAATTTTAGTCCTGCCTTAAGGCGTTTTGATCGTCCTTTACTGCGGCAATTAAGCAAAAGCCAACCTATTTTACAATGGGATTACCATCAAACCGCCGACGAACCCAACTGTTTAACGACAGGACTAGATTTAGTTGGGGAATATCTGGAAAATTTTGACCAGCCTGTCCATTTAATTGGCCATAGTACTAGTGGTTTGTTGGCGTTATTGTACGCTCGCCAATGTCCCGAAAAAGTCCGTTCCCTCTCCTTGCTTTCTGTGGGGGTATATCCTGCCCTGGATTGGCAAGCCTATTATTACAGTCAATTTGATGCTATGCGCTACAGCCGTCATTTGCTCCTTGGTCAAATGGCCCACCATTTATTTAACTGCTGTTCCCTGCGTCAGACCCAAACCATTGTTAATATTCTGGAAAATGATCTATTAACTTCCATTTCTCCCCACAGTTTGTATAAACAATTAATCATTTTGCCCAACCACATTGCTGTACCTCTCTTGGTGGCAGTGGGAGAAGCAGACGGCATTATCGACACCAGTTTATTCAATGGCTGGCAACGATGGAAAAAGCCTGGCGATCGCCTTTGGTTATGTCCTGAAGGAAAATACTTTTTTCAATTTGAGCACCCAGAAGTCACCGCATTCCAACTGCAACAATTTTGGCGATCATTGCAAGGGCAGGAAGCTCCCTCTTCCACCTCTCTACTGGCCTAGGTTGGTTTCTTCTTCAATTATCAATGTTTTAATTTTAAATCTGGGGAGAATCACATTAAACCAGCTAAGTATATTTAAATTCACTTGCGGTCTCACATCAATTTTTCTCCCCTTATCCATTGGTAAATGTTGAGTGGATTAATCAAGGTATGGCGAATGGGATTGGATATAATAGTATTATTGACAGAGATTCAAAAGCTGTAAGACCGTGTTTGATGTGATCCCTTGACCTCTCAAGTTTCGGAGCAAGTCGGGCAAAAGCTTTTTAGCGCTGCAAATACTTTAGTAAAAAAATCGAGAAGCAAAACGGAACTTTTTAAACAGATTCTAAATACCCTTCAAGAATTAGGGTAAATTTACTAAGGCTTTTAAAAATTTTAATATTTTTTACCGAGATTTTCCGAGCGCCTACAAACCCTCAGATGCGCTTTATTCAGCGCTTTTTAACTGTTTAGAGTTTTGGCGTTTTACAAAACTAGTCGTTCAAGCCCTTGCCTTCCACAGGGCAAAGTTGGCGTTTTCCTAAGCAAATAGTGTTTTGGGGGCTATTGTCGGATATTTTTCCAGTCTAGGTGGCAATATATTATATTTTTGTTACTTAATAAGCACTAATTAAGCTCGAAAAAACTAGAATATACTCTATTACTCACCGATTCATTTTGGTCAAAGGCATAGTTTTATCCTGTAGTCCCCTATGGAACTTCCTCCTGATAACCGAGAAGCCACTGTCCATCCCAATCAACATCAACTTGAGCAGTCTGTACCGTTCAATGATGAGTATGGCGTTAATTTGGCACTTAAGAATTATGGACTCCTTCCATATCACCTAGAGAAGGTTACCAATTTTATGCAATCCCACCTTGATCAAGATCTTTCTGTGGAGGAGATTGCCCAGGAGTTGGGGTTAAGCCAGTTTCATTTCTCCCGCCTCTTCAAGCAAAAAACGGGCATAACGCCCCATCAGTATTTGATCAAACTGCGGCTAGAACGGGCAAAGCATCTGTTGAAGAATACAAAACTGGCAGTTAATGAGATCGCTGATGAATGCTGCTTTGCCAATCCAAGTCACCTCGCTAGGCACTTACGCCGGGAAACAGGGCTATCCCCTAAGCAATTTCGCATTTTGTAGCAAGATTGTGCTCAAATAGCAAATATTTGTTCGATTCTACCGTAAATATAAGCTACATTGCCGTTTATCTTTTCAATTAGGAGCACAGGAAGTCTAATTGTTTATTTCAAGGTTTCTCCCAAAGGGTGCTAATTCTGGTCAGGACGTTTGCCTTGGTTGCCTGTGGGTAGTTTTTGTTAGTTTTCAAAGCGATTCTCACTTGCCAAATTGAAGAAATAATTAGACATTAGCCTCCCGGCTTTCTGAAGCTTTAGTGGAGTAGCTAGTACTTTGCAGATAGGTGCTTGCTCCCACGGAATCCAGTATAAGTTCGTTTTTGTGTACTGTCAGATATGGTTACCTTTATACATTTCCTGGTCTTTTCATGAATGCCGACAAAGAAGATCACCCACTGAAAGGGCAATTAGTGCCAGTAAACTATGAGCACAGTGTCGGTC
>NZ_JADEWJ010000206.1:0-7116 GCF_015207725.1 Synechocystis sp. LEGE 06083 | reverse complement strand
GTGTATATCTTATCGAACTTGCCGCAAGCTTACTCACCAACCAACGCTGGGGCTTTCCCCCCTTTTTGCCATGCCTCCAAGGGGCGCTGAAATTTGACCTGAGCCCGGAGTCCAATGGGGGGGTTAAAACATTTCGTCAATTAAATTTTGGTAGGTTTGGGTTACCACCGGTCGCTTGAGCTTCAAGGTTTGGGTCATCATGCCGTTTTCCAGGGAAAATGGTGCCGGGACAAAACGAAAATCTTTAATTTGGTCATCGGCTCGATACCCAGGGCGATCGCGCACTTCCCGTTGCAACTCCGACCGCATTAACCCCACCACTTGGGGGTCATACAAACCGCTGGCTTCCATGGCTTCATTACTGGCCGATGGTTCCGGCAGGGTGATTTGCAAATTTTTAGTCTCAGCCCACTTTTGCAACGCATCAAAATTGGGCACAATCAAAGCTCCCAAGAATTTTTGATCCTGTCCCACTAACATAATTTGGTCGATGTAGGCACTGCGTAAACAGGCATCTTCAATGGGTTGGGGTTCAATGTTTTCCCCGTTACTGAGCACAATGGTGTCCTTGGCCCGACCGGTAAGAATCAAATCGTTTTGGGGCGTTACCCAGCCTAAATCACCGCTGTCGAACCAGCCCTCTGGGTCTAACACTTTGGCGGTGGCCTCCGGTTTGTTGTAATAGCCCTGCATCACTTGGGGCCCTCGGATCAAAACTAGTCCCTGGGTTTCGGGAGGCAAGTCCCGTTTAGTTTCCGGATCAACGATGCGGATTTCCGTTAGGGGCACAGGGCGGCCGGAGGAGTAACGTAGATTGTGTTTATGCACCCTGGCATTGGTAACGGGGGCCGTTTCCGTTAAGCCATAGCCCACCAGGACGGGGATACTAGTGATTTCATAAAAATCGTCTAAATGTCTAGCCAGGGCTCCCCCCCCAGAAATGAGGGTTTCCAGTCTGCCTCCGGCGGCCTGCCGGACTTTGTGATAGACAATTTTGTCCCCCAAGTGGTGCAGAGGACTAAGCACCAGAGCTCGGCAACGGGCCACCCATCGGGCGATCGCCGAAGCGTGGAGATGATTCAAACTGAGGTTATGGGCAATGCGTTTGGCGAGAATATATTGCTGGGAAACGCCGAAAAAGAAATTAATTAGCTTTTGTTGCCCAGGGGATTTTTCTCGGAAGGTTTTTTGCACCCCTTCATAGAGGGATTCCCATAACCGGGGCACCCCGACAATGTGATGGGGTTTAATCTGCTTCACATCATTTTTGAAATGGCGAATGCTGGTGTAGTTCAACGTACAGCCCCGGGAGAGAAAGAAATACTCGGCGCTTCTTTCGAGGGAATGCCAACAGGGCAAAATACTCAACACCTGATCCCCAGGGCGGGGAATAATGACTGAACCCAATTCCCGTACTTGGTGCAACAAATTGCCGTGGCTGAGCATGACCCCTTTGGGTTGCCCGGTGGTGCCGGAGGTGTAGATTAGGGTAGCCAAATCCTCTTCTTGGCGGGGGACTGGGGTGGGGATTTTGCCTTCTCCCTGGGCCATGACTTGGGCAAAGTTATATTGGGGAATGGCGCTGTCCTGGTCCACCGCTTCGTCGGAAAGGAGGACAATTAGGTTCAAATCAACCTTTTCGCTGTCCAGGGCTAGTTTGCTCAGGGTTTGCCGATTTTCCACAATCAGGGTGCGGCTGTTGCTATCTGCCAGAATGTAGAGCAATTCCTGGCGATCGGCTTGGGCAGAACGGACGGCGTTGACTGCCCCGGCCAGCATACTACCTTGGTCAGCGATGAACCAACGGGGACTATTGTCGGCAAAAATAGCTAGGTGTTGATGGGGAGTAACCCCCAAATCCTGTAGGCCAGCCGCAAAGGTCTGGATTTTGTCCCGCAATTGGGCGTAGGTCAGGGCCACGGGGGGATCACTGTGGCGATCATTAAGGGCCACAATGTCGGCAAAATTTTCCCCGGTGATGGCCCAGGTGTCCGCCAGGGAGTGGATGGAGTCGTAGTTAATTGGCGCAACCATGATCAGATAGAAACAAGGGAGAAATCTTTATTTTTAAGGCTAGGGAGGCTAAAGAACGACAGTTTAAATCTATTCAATGTATTTGACCTTGATTTTCCGCATTGGGCCCACTTTTACAGCAATATGTTGACAGTTTATACCCAGTCTTACCAAGCTTTATCCTGGATAGAACGCCATGGTCATTGTCCACCGGCATTTGTCTGTGTGTTGGGCTTTACGGAAACGGGGTTAATCCCCGGTATTTCCGCCGCCGGCAAAACCCCCGCTGATCGAAAGTTCACGGCGATCGCCGATGCGGAATTTTTAATTAGAGGTACTACCACAGGGGCAACCTATCCCTTACCTCCCCTCATTTCTGGGGTTTCCCCTGTGTTCATCACCAAAGCGTTGGTGGATGCCCTCGGCACACCGGTGTATTTGTTTAACTCCGGTTTACCCGTCCCTCCGTCCGTAGCCGCCATTGATCTGGGAGGGCAGCCGGCCTGCTGTCTCTCCACAGGGCAGGCCCTATCGTTGGGGACAGTGGAGCATCTTTTTCGGCAGGGTTTACAGTGGGGCGAAAAGTTAGCCCAGGAGCATACCGACAGTTACTTAGTACTGAGTGAATGCGTGGTGGGGGGGACTACCACCGCCCTAGGAGTATTGTTGGGGTTGGGCATCGCCGCCGGGGGCAAAGTGAATAGCAGTCATCCCCATTGCAATCATCAACAAAAACTAGCTCTGGTAAGCCAGGGGTTGAACCATTGTTCCCCCAATCAAGAGCCGATGGCTCTGGTGGCTGCCGTTGGGGATCCGATGCAAATCGTGGTGGCTGGGATGGCGATCTCCGCTAGTCATAGTACGGGGGTGATGTTGGCCGGAGGAACCCAAATGTTGGCAGTTTATGCCTTGATCCAAGCCCTAGCTCAGCAAAGGAATCTGAGGGTGGATTTTTCCCGCCTGGTGGTGGGCACAACCAAATGGGTCTGTGAAGATGCCAGTGGTGATACGGTGGGTCTAGCCAATTTGCTTTCTCCGGTGGTTTTGTTAGCTCCCCAACTCAGTTTTGCTTCTTCCCTTTATCCCCAACTGCGGGTCTATGAACAGGGCTTTGTCAAAGAAGGGGTGGGGGCCGGGGCCATGGCGATCGCCGCCCAACTCTATAAAAATTGGGATCAGGACCAGTTGCTAGAACTAATTGAGAATTTAATTGCCAGGGAATTGGGACAGGGCCTGGAGAGCCCCCAACAATGACAGTGATTATTGCGGGGGAAAGAAGCGGCGCTGGCAAAACGACCATCACCCTGGCGATGTTGGCCTATCTAGCGCAACAAAAACTGGCGGTGCAGTCCTTCAAAGTGGGGCCAGACTACATTGACCCCATGTTCCACAGCCAAATTACGGGCCGTCCCTGTCGTAACTTAGACCCTTTTTTAACTTCCGAAAGCTATGTCAAAGATTGTTTTCTTTACCACAGCCAAGCCACTCCCTATGGTTTGATTGAAGGGGTAATGGGACTATTTGACGGCGTGCCCTACCAAGGCATGGGGGATTATGCTTCCACTGCCCACATTGCCAGATTATTGAAGTTGCCCGTAATTTTTGTGGTGGATTGCCAGCGTTTATCTGGTTCCGTTGCCGCCATTATCCAGGGTTATCGCCATTGGCAACCGGAGATTACCTTAGCCGGGATAATTTTGAATCGAGTAGCAGGCGATCGCCACTTAGAATTACTCAAAATTGCCTTGGCACCGTTAGATATTCCCATTCTGGGGGTATTTTTCCGCCAGCAGCATTTAACTTTGCCCGATCGCCATTTGGGGTTGGTGCCCTGTGGCGAGTTGCCGCAAATTCAGCAATATTTTGACCAATTAGCCCATTTGGCCGCTCAGCAATTGGATTGGGCCAAACTGCTGCCGCTACTGGCAACGCCCACCAATGTAAACGCCCCCCCTAGTTTATTTCACATTCCCGTCCGACTACCCCAAGCCCGATTGGCGATTGCCCAGGATCAGGCGTTTAACTTTTACTACGCCGATAACTTGGATCTACTCAACCACTGCGGCTTTGAACTCATTCCCTTTAGCCCCCTAGAAGATAATAAACTTCCTCCGGCGATCGATGGAATTTACCTCGGTGGTGGTTTTCCTGAACTGTTTGCGGAACCCCTCAGCCGTAATCAGTCGTTAAAAAATCAGTTCAAGCAACTAATTAACCAAGGGTTACCCGTATATGGGGAATGCGGCGGTTTAATGTATCTCAGCCAAGCCATTACGGACTTTACCGGGCAAACTTTTCCCATGTTGGATATTCTCCCCACCGCCGTCACCATGGGGGGCAAACTCAGTCTCGGATATCGCCAAGCCCAGGTGGTCAATTCCCACAGTTGGTTGTGGCCAACAGAACCCCTGCGGGGCCATGAATTTCACCGTTCCCAAATGACGAAACTCCCTGGCCAAGCTCTCTACCGCCAGCGGGGGCTCCTGGCCATTGACCAGGGGACAATGGATGGCTGGTGTTTGGGCCCTGTTCAGGCTTCCTATCTCCACCTCCATTGGGGCAGTCAAATTTCCTCGGTGGAAAAATTTTTAGCTACTTGCCTTGCCTTTCAAAAAAAGTTGAGCTAACTTGGGAGGAGTCCACCCTTTAAGTCAGTACCATTAAGGAATACAGGAGGTGATGCCCATGGTAGAAAGTAGTATGTGCATGGGTCGTTTGGTTGAAGTTAGCCGGCTGTGTGCCGGGGCCGTTCTTTAGAGTAACTATTCCCCACAACCCGAATTAGCTACATTTAAAGTTCCTTCCGGCAGTCAGGTTTCAACCGAACTGACCCCCTAGACCGCTCTCCCGAATCGCTGCAATCCAGCCTTTGGGGGAGCGGATAGTTTTTTGGTGGGAAATTAGATTATTTTTGGGGGCCTTGGTCGGTCGATTCACGATTCCAGTCGTAGCAACTGCCCGTTATTGTTATCGGTTAAAACATAAACATGGCCATCGGGGCCCTGGCGAATATCCCTCACCCTGTCGCCGATGGTAATGGTGGTTTCGCTAATAATTTCGTTATTTTCCCCAACCCGTAAATGGCGAACGCCCCTGTCCACTAAACCGCCAGCAAAAATGGTGCCCTGCCAATCAGGATGGCGATCGCCACGATAAATGGCTAAACCGGAAGGGGCAATGGCCGGAGTCCAAACCTGGAGGGGATCTACCATATCAGGGCGAGATGTGACGGGGGCAACGGGCTGACCCGTACTGTATTCCTTGCTGAAGGACACCACTGGCCAACCGTAATTTTCTCCCTTTTGAATTAGATTCAGTTCATCCCCGCCCCTAGAACCATGCTCCGTAGCCCAGACCTGTTGGGTAACGGGATCATAGGCCATGCCTTGGATATTGCGATGGCCATAACTCCAAATTTCCGGGGCCGCCTCGGGATTATCTACAAAGGGATTATCGACGGGTATGGTGCCATCATCATTGATGCGAATTACCTTGCCGAGGTGACTAGCCAGGTTTTGGGCCTGTTGGCGGATAAAGTCTCCCTCCAGTTGCACAGGGGGATTGCCGCCGTCACCAATGGAAACTAGCAGTGTTTCGTCCGGCAACCAAGTTAACCGGGAGCCAAAATGCTGACCGCCGGATTTGGTTTGTCCCACTTCAAAAATGACTTGCCAATCCGTTATTGTTTCCCCATCAAAAACCGCCCTGGCTACCCTGGTGCGATTAGCCTGCTGAGTACCGTGGGAGTAGGTGAAATAGACGAAGCGATTTTCTGCAAAACGGGGGTGCAGAGCAATGTCCAGTAAACCTCCCTGTTGGGAAGCAAATAGTTGTTGGGCAGAGACGGTGGCAACTTCTTCTACCCCGCCGATCGCCTCTGGATCTAAGACACCATTACGGACAATGCGGAGTCGCCCCGGTCTTTCGGTGATTAAAATGTCGCCATTGGGTAACCAAGCCATACCCCAGGGATGTTCCAAGCCGCTGATTATCGGCACAGCTTTAATTTCTTTTTGGGGAGTTTGGGCCACCTCCATCGAATTAGTCGGCCTGGGGGAAGTTTGACCTGCTTCAGTGTTTACAAGATCAGCTTGGGAAAACGCTCCACAGCCTGAGAGGGCAATGCTACTGGCCAGGGGGAGGGTAAGCTTGAACGGAAATGGAATAAACATAGGGCCGATTAATCGCGTTCCTTTTTACTCCACCTTAAACAATTTGCCTGGCAACCAAGACCAGTTAGTGGCCAGTTAATTTGGGTAGTGTGATTAGAATGGAGCTAAAGTCAAAGCCCACCGAGGTTAAAACTCGATGACTGCCGCCAAGCCCCGTTGGACAATCGCAGACCTAGAATTTTTTCCTGATAATGGCGATCGCCATGAAATTATTGATGGAAACCTGTACGTGACCCGAGCGCCCCACTGGAAACACCAAAAAGTTCTCACTAGGCTGTGTCAGGCTTTACCCTCCCAAGATGCCCATGGTCGGACGGGAGAAGTTTTGCAAACACCGGGGCTAATTTTTGCTAGCGACGATAATGTCATTCCCGACCTAGTTTGGATTAGTCAGGAAAAACTTAACCATTATGCAGATGAAGCCGGGCATTTCACCGCCGCCCCGGAACTGATTGTGGAAGTGCTTTCCCAAAAGAGTCAGGATATTGCTAGGGATCGCCAGGTGAAGTTGAAACTCTACTCAAGGGTGGGGGTTGAGGAATATTGGATTGTGGATTGGCAACAACAAACGGTGGAAATTTATTGGCGATCATCAGCCCGTTTGGAACTGGTTTTAACTCTGTTTTCTGAAGACCAATTAACTTCCTCCCTTTTCCCGGATTGGAGACTACAGGTTGCAGATATTTTTGCTTGAAAACGTCAATTAAACAGGGGCAAAGAGCCATGTCTAACCAGTCTCGACAATCCCTGCCTGCCGTAGTAACTCCCTCAAGCGAGTATTTTCCGCCTCAGCTAATTCGGCCCGTTTTTCTGCCTGTTCTGCCAAGGCTACTAGAGCCACAGTGCTCAAGAAGGGACGGCGATCGGGGTAGAAAATTTTTAAATCATCCGGGGTAAGTTCAAAGTGGATACCCAAAAGGGGACTTGTCCC
>NZ_JADEWJ010000205.1:0-7121 GCF_015207725.1 Synechocystis sp. LEGE 06083 | reverse complement strand
ACTGTGACCTATCCCATTGCGGAAACTTTCCATTCCCTCCAGGGGGAGGGGGCTTGGGCTGGGGCCAATGCCTTCTTTATTCGCCTCGGGGGTTGTGATGTTCATTGCCCCTGGTGTGATCAAAAGGAAACTTGGCCTAGCCAACACCATCCCCGACAAACGGTAACAGAACTGGTGCAAGAAGCAGTTACAGCTAAACCCAGCTTTGTAGTAATTACGGGGGGAGAACCTCTCATGCACAACCTCCAACCCCTATGCCAAGCCCTGAAAAACCAAGGTTTACGTCTCCACTTGGAAACTTCTGGCGCTTACCCACTGACGGGGCAATTTGACTGGATTACCCTTTCCCCCAAACCCTATAAACTGCCCCAAGCAGAAATTTACTCCCTGGCCAACGAATTAAAAGTGATTATTAGCCAGGAAGAAGATTTTAGCTGGGCGGCAATGGCTGCAACCAAGGTCAAGGCAGATATTCCCCTCTATCTCCAGGCTGAATGGGGCACTGAAGCGGCTAATGAAAGAATTTTTGCCTATATTCTCTCCCACCCCCAATGGCGCTTGAGCCTCCAAACCCATAAATATTTGGGTGTGCGCTAGTCTGCGGTCAGTTTTGCGGTGCTATTTTCAGGAATTGTAAAGTTTTCTCATAATTAAGCTTAAAAAATTCTAACCCTAGATAAATCAAGCTTTCTGGGGTAAATTTTCCTGTTTTTCTTACCTCCCAGACCTTGGCGATCGCCTTTGTAGGAGTAGATGCTTCACAAAAAACTTTACAAAACTTAAAGAATTGTTTAATATTATTAGTGGATTGATCCCAGTCATTCCCCCATAAATCTTCAGTTTCCAGTTGGCCCAAACGCCCCCATCGGACAGGCATTATCCGTCATTTACCTCGCCCAGTCCGTCTCGAATATTACTAACGTGGCGTTCCCTGGGTTTATTGGTCTACCACTGCGATTCTCCCACTGAAATCCTTAATCCAAGATGACTGCCAGAACCAGCCCCGATTCCGTCCGTGCCTATCTCAGAGAAATTGGTCGTGTGCCCCTGCTCACCCATGAAGAAGAGATTGTTTACGCTAAGCAAATTCAACAGGTTGTTAGCCTCAACGAAATCAAGAAGTCTTTGGCCGAAGGCAAGGATGGCGAGCCCGTTTCCCCCAGCGAGTGGGCCAAGGCTGCCGATTTGTCCATTCGAGAATTAGAGAAAACGATCAAAGAAGGGGAACGGGCCAAGCGCAAAATGGTGGAAGCCAATCTCCGACTGGTGGTGTCCGTCGCCAAAAAATACCTCAAGCGCAATCTAGATTTGCTCGACCTCATCCAAGAGGGCACCATTGGTATGCAACGGGGGGTAGAGAAGTTTGACCCCACCAAGGGCTACCGATTTTCCACCTATGCCTATTGGTGGATCCGCCAGGCCATCACCAGGGCGATCGCCGAAAAGAGCCGCACTATCCGTTTACCGATCCACATTACGGAAAAGTTAAACAAAATTAAAAAAGCCCAACGGCAACTTTCCCAGGAAAAAGGCCGAGCCGCTTCCATTGCTGAATTAGCAGAACATTTGGAATTAACTCCCAAGCAAGTGCGGGAATATTTGGAGCGCTCCCGCCATCCCCTCTCCTTGGATCTACGGGTGGGGGACAACCAGGATACGGAGTTGGGGGATCTGTTGGAGGATGACGGTCCTTTACCGGAGGATTTTGCCACCTATGCCTCCCTGCAGTTAGATCTTGATAGTCTGATGGCGGAATTAACGCCCCAACAACGGGAAGTTTTAATCCTCCGCTTTGGTCTCAACGATGGCCAGCCCCTCACCCTAGCAAGCATTGGCTCCATGCTGAGCATTAGTCGGGAACGGGTGCGGCAGATTGAACGAGAAGCCTTGAATAAATTGCGCAAACGCAAGTCCATGATCCAAGAATATTTAGCTAGCTAAAGAAAAGCTAACTTTCATTACATTAACTCTGTTTTCGCTGAGGTTGATGCCCTAAAAACCTTATAATCCCTACCAGCGTTTTAAGAAATGTAAAGAATTTTAACAATTATCCTTGCCACCAAACCTCACCCTTGGAATAAAAGTAATAACAATAAACTATGCGAGTCACCTTTTCCGCCACTGAGCAGTTGCAGCTTCGGCAATCTGACCCTTTGCCCAGTTTGCAACACTATCTGCGCCAACCCCAACGCTTGGTCCAGGCGATCGCCGACCCGAAATTGATGGAAGTGCTACCAGGCGATCGGTTTAGATTGAAAATGCGACCGCTCAACTTTTTAGACATTTATCACTTTCAGCCCACGGTGGTACTGAAAGTCTGGGCCAACGCCACCGGCACTGTATTTTTAGAATCGGAAAGCTGTGAAATCCGGGGCATTGACTACATCAACCATCGCTTTAGTTTGCAATTAAAGGGTCGTTTAGCTCCCTATTGCCAGGATGGCCATACTCTGCTCCAGGGCAAAGCGGATTTACAGGTGGGGGTAGATTTACCCCAGGCTCTTTGGTTGACCCCAAAACCTTTGCTAGAAATGGCCGCCAATGGTCTGTTGCGGGGAGTTTTGGCTCGCATCAAGCAACGACTCCAAGGCCAACTGTTGGCAGACTATCAACAGTGGTTGGCACAGCAAAATGATCACCTAGTAACCCCGGCTTCTTCTGCCACCGAAGCTTTGGAACCAATTTAATTGGCAAACCATTTAAAGACGACCCCCTAGCTGGGCCTAGTGAAACAAAATTAATGGACTTTTTTTATTCCTATCCGCCCCTAATTCCTGGCATTTTGGTAAAACGTTACAAGCGTTTTTTAGCCGATGTGCAGTTAGATAATGGTGAGATAGTTACAGCCCATTGCCCTAACACTGGCCCTATGACAGGGGTGTGCCAAATTGGAGCGCAAGTTTATCTCTCTAAAAGTGATAATCCCCAGCGTAAATTAGCCTATACCTGGGAAATGATTGAGATTGATGGTACCTGGGTCGGGGTAAATACTAGCTTGCCTAATCGGGTAATCAAGCAGGCTTTAGCTGAGAAAATTTTTCCTAATTTAACGAGTAGCTACGATGCGTTTAAGCCCGAAGTTCCCTATGGTAAAGATAAAAAAAGTCGCATTGACTTTTTGCTTACTAAGCCAGAACAAAAATCTATTTATGTAGAAGTAAAAAATACCACCTTGGCCCAGGGAAAATTGGCTTTATTTCCTGATACGGAAACCACCAGGGGTCAAAAACATCTCCAGGAGTTGATAGATATTCTCCCCACGTCCCGGGCGGTGATGCTTTACTTCATCAATCGGGGTGATTGTACTCATTTCTCCCCTGGGGATGCCTACGATCGCCGTTATGGAGAACTATTTCGTCAGGCGATCGCCGCTGGGGTGGAGGTGATGCCCTGTCGATTTATGGTTAGTCCAGAAGGAGTTAAGTTCCTTGGGATGGCAGAGTTGATAGTTTGACAATTTGTTCAGAGAGTTAAAATAGACTATATTCCTAGCTTTAGTCCCTCCCACTACCATGGCCACCACCGCGGATAATGTTTGGCAAATATTAGCTGAGCTTGCCGCTGTTTTCAAGAAACTGATTGCCGCTTCCAAGAAACAGAGCGTTACATCAAACGAATTAGCAAGGATGTTGGTAAACTCAGTGACCGGTTGGGGGAATTTGTGGAATGGCAAGTTAGACTCGCTTTGGTGCGTCTGTTTCAAGACCGAGGCATTGATGTCCATGAGTCTCATCCCGGCGTATCAGTGCAACGGGAAGATGGGGAATTGGAAATTGAACTGTTAGTAGTCAATGAAACCCAAGCCATTTTAATTGAAGTAAAGAGTAATTTAACGGAAAAAGATCTGGACGACACATAGAACTGTTGGGTAAATTCAAACAGTTTATGCCCCGCTACCGTGATGTCAAAGCTTTGGGCGCAGTGGCCGCCATGGTGTTAAGCCAACAGGTGGTTAACTATGCCTATGGCAAGGGCCTGTTTGTGCTAGCTCCGTCGGGGGAGACATTGGTGATTTTAAATGATGCTAATTTTCAGCCCAATTATTGGTGATTTGGGGAGCAATATTAATTTTAAAATTCTCCTCCCGTTTCCTTAAGTTTGGTGATAAACAAGGGAAAAAACTTGGCATTGACAGAGCTTTAGTGAAAAAAATTAAGAGTATAGCTACTTGAAATAAAATTAAGACAGTAGGAATTTTTCCCAGGCTTGTGTTAGAAGTACCTTAGTTGTTTATATTGCCCTATTCTTAGTTGAGTTAGCTATATGATTATTAGTTTTTAATACGCTTTAAGGGGATATTTTAACTAGTCACAAGTAAAATTATTTGACTTGCAGAGCCGTAATTACCACCGTATTAATAATATCTTCTACCAAACACCCCCGACTTAGATCATTAACTGGTTTATTTAATCCCTGCAAAATGGGGCCAATGGCGATCGCCTTTGTTTCCCTTTGTACTGCTTTGTAAGTATTATTGCCGGTATTTAAATCGGGAAAAATAAACACCGTTGCTTTACCCGCCACTGCCGACCCCGGCATTTTCTGAGCCGCCACCGTGGCATCCACCGCTGCATCATACTGAATTGGCCCTTCCAAGGCTAAATCTGGCTCCCTTTCTTTGGCGATCGCCGTGGCTTGACGGACTTTTTCCACATCGGCTCCCTGTCCAGAAGAACCAGAAGAATAGGACAATAGGGCTACCCTGGGGTCAATGCCAAAATTCTTGGCCGTGGCGGCAGAAGTAAGGGCAATTTCTGCTAACTGTGCCGCATTGGGGTCGGGGTTAACGGCACAATCTCCATAAACTAAAACTCGATCTTCCAAACACATAAAAAAGACTGAAGAAACCAGAGAAAAACCTGGCTGGGTTTTAATAATTTGCAAAGCAGGGCGCACCGTATGTTGGGTGGTATTGACGGAGCCAGAAACCATGCCATCTGCTTCTCCCAAATGCACCATCATGGTGCCGAAATAGGAAATATCGGTGAGGGTGTCCCGGGCCATGGCAAGGGTTACGCCCTTATGTTTACGTAGCTGATAATAGGTTTCGGCGTAACGTTCCCGATCAGGGCTAGTTTTGGGGTCAATGAGGCGAACTTTACTCAAATCCAGGTCAATGTGATTAATTTTTACTGTCTGCTCGATCGCCTCAATGTTTCCGAGTAAGGTCAAACGGACAATGCCATGGTTAATTAAACTAGCGGCGGCTTTGAGAATACGAATTTCTTCCCCTTCCGGTAGGACAATGTGCCGTTGGGTGGCGGTGGCAGCTTGAACTAGATTGTAGAGAAATAGTTTGGGAGTAATGCCCTTGCTGCGGATCGTTTTGAGGTAATTGAGTAATTTTTCTCCATCAATTTGCCGTTGAAATAGGGCGATGCTGTGGCGAATTTTATGGTTATCCGTGGGGCTTAGGGCTGGGTGGAGAGCTTCTAAACGGGCAGAGGTTTCGTGGGTGTGGGTACTGGTTAGCAATAGGGGAGGGGCATCGGGTAATCCCTCAATTAGTTTCATAATGGCCGGTTCGGGATGGTAGTCCGCAGTGAGCAAAATACCGGCAATGCTGGGATAGTTGAGGGAGCGATGGGCCTGCATCACCCCCAGAATAATGTCACCCCGATCGCCAGGGGTGATAATTAAAGTATTTTTTTCGTGCAACCAATGGAGGGCATGGGAAATGTGCATAGCTACCACCAAATGCTGATAAACCAAATTGTCGAGCAAATCCGCACCGCTCAGCACTTGAGCATTTAAACCGGTGACAATTTCCCTCAGACGTAGGCTTTTCAGCATGCTGTCCTGGGGAATAGTGCCCAATACCATCGGAAGATCTCCATAATGCTGTTCCAGTTGGGCTTGAATTTCTGTAGCTAATTCCGGCTGGACTCGGTTAATAATTACTCCCACTACCTGACAAGACTCCTCTTCATAGGAATTCAGGGCCATATCAATGGGCTGCAAACTATCTGCAATGGTGTTACCCATGGCATTACCCAATAGCAAAATGGGACAGTTCAACATCTTGGCGATCGTGGTGTTGAGATCAAACTCAAAGGCCGACTCCTCCCCCAAATAATCCGAGCCTTCACAGAGGATAAAATCCACCTGATCTGCCAAATGACGATATTTAGCCAAAATTCGGTCTAATACCTGATCAATGGCTCCATCTGAAGCCAAACTCACCGCTTCGTGGAAATACAAACCAAAGGAATCAGTATAGGTTTGTTGAAGACGAAAATTTTCCAGCACCAGAATAATATTGTTATCATGTTTGCCATTAATTGGGTCTTGAATAATGGGACGAAAATAGGCAATACGGGTAGTTTTTTTGAGAATTAAGTCTAAAATACCCAATACCACTAGGGATTTACCACTGCGGGCTTCGGTGGTGCTCAAATAAAGGGAACTAGTCATAATTTAAATAGCCTCAACATAGCTAGCAATGGTTTTGTTTGGGAAAATCAACTAAAACTTTTTTCCAGGAGATCTTGACCTGCAATTAAGTATTAACCACTACCAATTAACCTTTGTCATTGCCCCATCTACCTAAGTAATAACTCTTTTTTTCAGGAAATAAATTATAATTCAGTAAAGTTTTATAAAGTAATTCTAATAAATCTAAGGGTGCATTTTCAAAGTTCAGAGCAATAAATTTTACATACTCAATCCACGCATTTAAGAACTGATTTCTAAAGAAAACTTAAAATCTCTCAATCCCTTGTCCGACAAGCCTTAGATCTATTTAAAAAATTGGTTATGTCAAAATCTAACGTCTTTGTTACAGAGGTTACGTTTCTGGTTGGCACAGTAAAGTTCTTACATAATAATCTTAACGACTGTTGTGTGTGTATCAAGTTGATTCGGAATTTGCCGTATCCCTCTTTCATCAAAATGGGTGAATTAGAATGGAGATAAAAGGCTGGAAAGCTTGGAGGGAGTATGACGAAGGTAAGAGAAGCGAAAAAGACAGTACAATGTGTAGACACGTATAGTAAACTGTATAAAGATATATTTCCAGATGTGAGAGCTTATGAAGCTTTTAAATACCTGATGGTGGGAATATTAAGTGATATAAAAAGAAAAAGCTTGCCAGCGATAGCATCATCATTAGGATTAGAAAA
>NZ_JADEWJ010000204.1:0-7121 GCF_015207725.1 Synechocystis sp. LEGE 06083 | reverse complement strand
CAGATAGCCTCCGTTGTGCTAGCCCTCGGGGAGATTTTTGTGGCAAATTTGTAGGGTCAATGGGCTAATTTTTGTGGCTACCAGCATTGGTGCCCCCCAAAGTTCCTTGTGTCTGCAAAGCCCTCCCATACCCCAAGGTTAGCGGGAAACTAGATCAGGCTCCCCCATGATTGGGAAATTTAGGATACAAACTAAAACCTGACCAACGGGCTCTTGCAAAGAAAGCTAACCACCAATGGTGTCTTGCCCGCCCCGAACATGTGCAGAGTTACGTCGTCAGCGCCTGGGGCAATCCAGGGAATTTCACCCAGTCTTCCCTAACGATTGGATGGTGGGAATGTCAACACCTCCAAGCCAGGTTTGATCTTCTGGGAAGATTAAGATAAGTATTAGTTATGGCTTAGTCCGCTAAAGTCATCCATATAGATAGTCCACCTCAGACCCGCCCAAATTTTCCCCTCCGGTTCCATCCCCAGTTTCATCCCCTCCCTATGTCCAAACTCGTCATCGTCGAATCCCCCACCAAAGCTCGCACCATCCGCAATTATTTGCCTCAAGATTATCGGGTGGAAGCTTCCATGGGCCATGTACGGGATTTACCGGCTTCGGCAGATGAGGTGCCCGCAGCCTACAAGGACAAAAATTGGGCCAATTTAGGCGTCAACGTGGAAGACCATTTTAGCCCCCTTTATGTGGTGCCCAAAACCAAGAAAAAGGTGGTGAAGGAATTACAATCCGCCCTGAAAAATGCCGATGAAGTGATTCTGGCTACGGACGAAGACCGGGAAGGGGAAAGCATTAGCTGGCATTTATTACAACTGCTCCAGCCGAAGGTGCCCATTAAACGGATGGTATTCCATGAAATCACCCAGGAAGCCATTCGCCATGCCTTGGACAACTGCCGTGAGATTGACGAAAATTTGGTCCATGCCCAGGAAACTCGCCGGATTTTAGACCGCTTGGTGGGTTATACCCTTTCCCCGTTACTGTGGAAAAAAATTGCCTGGGGCTTATCCGCTGGCCGGGTGCAGTCGGTGGCGGTGCGTTTAATTGTGCAACGGGAACGGGCCCGCCGAGCTTTTAAAACCGCTGGTTACTGGGATCTAAAAGCAGAACTGGAACAAAGCAAAAATCCTTTCCAGGCTAAGTTAGCCACCCTCGCTGGGGTGAAATTGGCCACTGGCAGTGACTTTGACCCTAATACCGGTGCTTTGCTGCCAGATAAACGGGTGGTGGTACTGGATGAAGCCCAGGCGATCGCCTTGAGGGATCGTTTGTGGGGGCAACCCTGGGAAGTGATTAATACGGAGGAAAAACCAAGTACCCGTAAGCCTTCTCCCCCCTTTACCACCTCTACTCTGCAACAGGAAGCTAACCGCAAATTGGGTATTTCCGCCCGGGATACCATGCGGGTGGCCCAAAAGCTTTACGAAGAGGGTTACATCACCTATATGCGGACGGATTCGGTGCATCTTTCCGACCAGGCGGTGACGGCGGCCCGGAGTTGCGTCCAACAAATGTACGGTAAGGAATATCTCAGTCCCAAACCCAAGCAATACACCACCAAAAGTAAAGGGGCCCAGGAAGCCCACGAAGCCATTCGCCCCGCTGGAACAGAGTTTCGCATTCCCAACCGCACGGGGTTAAAGGAACGGGAATTAGCCCTGTATGAATTGATCTGGAAACGGACCGTGGCCTGTCAGATGGCCGACGCTAAAATCACCCAACTGAGCGTTTTATTAAAGGTGGAAGATGCAGAATTTCGAGCTGGGGGTAAGCGCATTGACTTCCCTGGTTATTTCCGGGCCTATGTGGAAGGCTCCGATGATCCCGATGCCGCCTTGGAAAACCAAGAAGTAATCTTGCCCCCCCTCAAAGTCGGCGATCGCCCGAGTTGCCAAGAAATTAACACCGTAGGCCACGAAACCCAACCCCCTGCTCGCTATACGGAAGCCTCCTTGGTGAAAACTTTGGAAAGTGAAGGGGTAGGCCGTCCCAGTACCTATGCCAGCATTATCGGTACCATCATTGACCGGGGCTATGTGCAAATGCGAGCTAAGGCGTTAACCCCTACCTTTACGGCCTTTGCGGTGGTTAGTTTGCTGGAGTCCCATTTTCCCGACTTAGTGGATACGGGGTTCACTTCCCGCATGGAGCAAAAGTTAGACGAAATTGCCGTGGGCAAAACCCAATGGCTCCCCTATCTCCAGGGCTTTTTCCTGGGGGAATCAGGGCTAGAAAACCAAGTCAAAGTACGCCAAGACCAGATCGATCCGGCGATCGCCAAGGCCATTGAGTTGGAAAACCTGGCCGCCAAGGTGAAAATTGGCAAATTTGGCCCTTATATCGAAATTCCCCAGGGGGAAGAAATTATTACGGCATCCATCCCCCACGATTTAACCCCAGCGGACCTTAACCCAGACCAGGTCGCAGTGTTACTCAAGCAAAAAACCGAAGGCCCCGATAAAGTGGGCGCTCATCCTGAAACGGGGGAACCAATTTTTGTGCTGATCGGTGCCTATGGTCCCTATGTCCAGCTAGGGGAAGCCACGGAGGAAAATAAGAAGCCGAAACGCACTTCCCTGCCCAAAGGAGTTAAGCCGGAGGATGTCACCCTGGAAATGGCGGTAGGATTGTTGGCTCTACCCCGTACTTTGGGGCCCCATCCCGAATCGGGCAAAAATATCAAAGCTAGTCTGGGAAGGTTTGGTCCCTATGTAGTCCACGACCAAGGTAAGGACGGCAAGGATTATCGTTCCCTTAAAGGGGAGGACGATGTCTTGACCATCACCCTGGACCGGGCCTTAGAACTGTTGGCGGAACCAAAACGGGGCCGGGGTAGCCGCACTCCCCTCAAACAGTTAGGACTCCACCCCGAAGATCAAGAGCCGGTGAATTTATTCAAAGGTCCCTATGGGGTTTACATCAAACATGGCAAAGTCAATGCCAGCTTACCGGAAGGGGAAACGGAAGAAACCATTACCCTAGAAAAGGCCCTACCTTTGTTGGCAGAAAAGGCAGCCAGTGGGAAGAAAACTAGCCGTAAAAAGACCACCACCACAGCCAAAGGGACGAAGAAAACCAGCACTAAAAAGGCCAGTGCCACTGGTACCGCCAAGAAAGCTACTACTAAACGCACCACCACTAGGAAAAAATCCCCCAGTAAAGCTATCAATCCAGACCAGTCTAGCGAGGCTAGTTGAGACCAGGATGAAAAAGCGCGTGACCCTGACCTTTCCCCGTAGCGCGGTGCAAATGCCCGTCACCTATCGCCTGGCCAAGGATTTTAATATTGCCGCCAATATTATTCGGGCTCAGGTAGCCCCCAACCAGGTGGGCAAAGTGGTGCTGGAATTGTCCGGGGACATTGATCAACTGGAGGCTTCTTTGGAATGGATGCGCTCCCAAAGTATTGAAGTTTCCTTGGCGAGTCGCGAAATTGTCATTGATGACCAAAGCTGTGTGGACTGTGGGCTCTGTACGGGGGTCTGCCCCACAGAAGCTCTGAGTTTAGACCCGGATAGTTTTCGCCTGATGTTTCGTCGTTCCCGTTGTGTGGTCTGTGAGCAATGTATTCCCTCCTGTCCTGTCCAGGCGATCGCCACTAATTTTTAGGCTTCATCACCGGCAATTATTCCCATGGAATCCCCCATTCAAGCCCAACCCCCCCTGGACTTTTTAGCTCCCGATCTCCAGCCTTGGTTGCTCCGACTCGGGCCTTGGATTCTCCCCTGGTGGATCCGCTCCCAAACGGCGATCGCCAAAATCGAGGCCGAAAATTTAGAAACTTTAGTCCGGGCCTACACTGACTTTAGCCAAGGGAAAAACCGCCTACTGTTGGCCTTCCGCCACCCCAGCATCAATGATCCGTTGTGTATGGGGTATTTATTTTGGAATTTATTGCCGCCAGCACTCAAAAAAGGCCCCCTGCAACCGCCACCGTTGAGCCATTCCCACTTCATGTATGACCGAGGCATTCCCCTCTGGGGGGGAGATTTTTTACGGTGGTTATTTCCCCGTTTAGGGGGTACATCCATTCAACGAGGTAAATTAGACCGTCCCGGTTTACGGTCGGCTCGGGAACTAATGCTCAATGGCCAATATCCCCTGGCCGCCGCGCCGGAAGGAGCCACCAACGGTCACAACGAACTGATTTCTCCCCTAGAACCAGGCATTGCCCAAATGGGATTTTGGTGCGTGGAGGATTTACGCAAAGCCCAACGGCAGGAGCAGACGTTAATTTTGCCAGTGGGTATTCAATACTTTTACCTTACGCCTCCCTGGCAAGAGATTGAAAATTTGCTTTCCCAATTGGAACAGGACTGCGGCATTCCCCCCAGCGACGACCACAGTTTGGGGGAAGCCAAGCTATACGAACGACTTTACCATTTAGGCGAAGTGATGTTGGATCTAATGGAGAATTTTTACCGACAGTTTTACCATCAAAATTTGCCAACAATGAAAGATTTAGCCAACCGTTTGCAAGAAAACTTTAACAGCTTGGAAACAGATCCAAATCAATTACTAGCTTCCCGTTTGCAGAATTTGCTTCATGCGGCCTTAACCGTGGGGGAAGAATATTTTCAAATTACTCCCAAGGGAACCCTCCCGGATCGTTGCCGACGGTTGGAACAGGCTGGTTGGGACTATATTTATCGAGAAGAATTACGCGATGAACAAGCTTTATTTCCCGTAAAAAAGGGCTTGGCTGATCGCATTGCTGAAGAAGCAGATTTAAGAATGTGGCATATGCGGCTGGTGGAAAATTTTGTTGCCGTAACGGGCCACTATGTCAAAGAAAAACCAACGGTGGAAAGGTTTGCCGACACCCTTTTATTGCTTTGGAATGTCATTACCCGTATGAAGGGGGGCAACCTCAATAACCGTCCCATTCTGGGGCGTCAGCGGGCCCAACTTACCTTTGGTCAACCCATTCTAGTGGATGATTATTATAGCGATTACCAGGGCAATCGAAAATTGGCGATCGCCAAGGTAACTGAGGTTTTACAGGAAAAGTTATCCGGTCTGATTATTTAATTGTTACCAATGGTTTACCTGGTGTTAGCAATCTGATTGATCATCAGCCTTCCAAATCTGTTTCAGTTCTGCTCCTATCCATGGTTATCTACGGTTCCATTCTCCACCGAAGCCACCACTGCATAAAAGGGGTCACTACCAGCCATACCTAAAAGTTGTAGGAATCCCGGTAAGTTTTGCCCTGGTTTAACAATGATTTCCGGTGGGCCAAATTCCTTTACCGATTGGATATAGGCCCGGACTAACTGCAAATGACTGGCATCGGTGCCGTCCCGCCAAGCGGCGATCGCCTTTTGGTAAAACATGCGATTGGAAAAACTGACAATTACCACACCACCGGGCTTGAGAATACGAGCAATTTCACTAAACACAGCTTCGGGATATTGCAAATATTGCACCGATACCGCCATTAATACGGCATCAAATTCTCCATCTGGGAAACCCAAAGCGGGGTTTTCATTGAGATTTTGTACGAAGTAATGATCTAGCCGGGGATTTTTTGCCAATTCTTCCTCATTTAAACCATGACCTTCCACATGGGCAAAGTTCATTTCTCCGGGCAAATGGGATACCCAACTCCCCATCAAGTCTAAAATTTTTGTGCCAGGTTTGAGCTTTTGCCGATAAAGCTCTGTTAATTGTTCGATGAAGCCATTGTCCACATGGGTAACAAAGCGGGGATAGGCATAAAACTGACCATCATTGCTGGGGTCGAGCTTACTGCGCTGGTCAGGATTAAGCAGGGCCATGGGGTTTAACTTTTAATGATGAATCGTTGGAAAAGAGCCATTTTCACTATTTATTTTAACGAAGGACTGAATATTGAAATACCCCCAAAAGTGTTGAAACATAAGTGAGGTAACAAAAAAAGGGGATAAAATAGACAAATCATCCCCAAAAAATAAGTAAATATCAACTACCATGCTAGGCTCTCTGAAAAAATAATTAAACCCATCCTTTAATGATGGCGTTGAATAGGTAGCCAATACTGATAATACCAATGGTCATTAACCCAATAAATACAGCTAATAGTTGTGGTCGCAATACTTTTTTAAGAATTACCATTTCCGGCAGAGATAGTGCGGTTACCGCCATTGTAAAAGATAACACTGTACCCATGGGCATTCCCTTATTGACTAAAGCTTCAGTAATAGGCATAACCCCCGCAATATTGGCATAGAGTGGAACACCTAAAATCACCGAAATTGGTACGGCCAAAGGATTATTTGCCCCTGCATATTTGGTGATAAAATCCGTCGGCACATAACCATGAATCCCCGCACCGATCGCAATTCCAATCACCACATAAAGCCAAACCGATCGCACAATTTCGCTGGATTGGAATCTTCCTTGATCAAATCTTTGTCCCCAAGTTAACACCACTGGTTTTAGATTGTCTTCTTTTTCTATCGGTATTGTTTGACGTGATTTTTGCAGTTCCCACACAAATGGCTCTACCCATTTTTCTAATTTCATCAGTCCGATAATATACCCAGAAGCGATCGCCAAACCTACCCCAAAGCCAATATAGATTAGGGTTACCTTCAACCCAAATAATCCCCACAACAGGATAACAGCAACCTCATTGACCATTGGTGCTGCCATCAGATAAGAAAAGGTAACTCCTAAAGGTACCCCTGCTTCTAAGAAGCCAATAAACAAAGGAACCGCAGAGCAAGAACAGAATGGTGTGACAATTCCGACCATTGCGGCCAAAATATTTCCCACAAAAGTACGCTTTCCTTCCAACAAATAGCGAACCCGTTCTGGCTCCAAAAAGCTTTGAAATGTCCCAACAATAAAGCTAATTACAATTAGTAATGTTAATACTTTGGGCACATCATAAAGAAAGAAGTGCAGACTTGATCCTAAATGGGATGACATCGACAATCCCAAGACTTGGGTGACAATTTGGTTTGCCAACCAATGAATAACCCGATCGCAGCAAGCTGCGGGGTATCTAGATGGGAAAAAGGTTCATCTGTTGCATACGAGCCTTCTCTTTTTCATCTCCTTGCTCTTGAATATAGCGCCTGACAATTTCGATACTTACACCATCCCCTACTGTCCCAATATAACCACCA
>NZ_JADEWJ010000203.1:0-7166 GCF_015207725.1 Synechocystis sp. LEGE 06083 | reverse complement strand
CATTTGTAAATATTGTTGGCTATGGCTTTTGACTGAGGGCATTGCCATTGGCATTTTAACTGGATTGGTAGGGGTAGGGGGTGGTTTTGCCATTGTGCCGGCCCTGGTATTGCTGGGAAAGTTACCCATGAAAGAGGCGATCGGTACTTCTTTGTTGATTATTGCCTTTAACTCTGCAGCAGGCTTTTTAGGTTATTTTGGCCAAGTTAGTTTGGACTATCACTTGATGGTGAGTTTCACCTTCTTCGCTGCCTTGGGAGTTTTATTGGGTTCCTATCTATCCGGTTTTGTTGATGCAAGAAATTTACAGCAGGGTTTTGCCTACTTCCTCATGGCGATCGCCGCTTTTATTCTTTTTCAACAACGGGGCACTCTATGGAGTTCCAAGACCAATAGCTACCTGCCGGAACAAAGCTCCCAAGTATTGCTACAAAAAACCCGGTAGATCCGGCAGAATCAATGGGGAATAAAAAACCTTACGGACCATGGTAACCATTGCTATCCACACAGCATTAGGGGTGATCGGAGGCTTGCTAATTTTTGCCGTCTTTTTTTATCTTTCCAATGCACAGCAAACTTCTGCTCCCCTGGGGCTAGTTTTTCTAGGGTTAGCCTGCGGCATCATGGCCCATTACCTTTCCCCTTGGGCGACCCTCGTTAACTTGGGATTATATGCCCTTATCTCCTTTAAAGAATGGTGGGGCGATCGCCATACCCCCTCCTGAATCCAATGCAACCTTTTGTCTAAAGGAAAAAAACGACACTTTTCAGCCAATTTGACCGTCCCCATCTCCATTAGCGATTTTTTGCCCTGCTTCATCATCCATGCTTTCCCTGCTCACACCTCTAGTTCTGGCCCAAGCCAATCCAATCACCATTCCCATCACTCCCCCCCCGGTGATCACCCAGCCGGCTCCCAACATTGGGGACTCTCCCCAAGAACTAAAAGTAGTGCAGCCGGTGCGTCCTTTGCCAGGGCAGCTAGATCAAATTCCGGTTTTTAACAGTAATAGTCCCGAACTAATTTTTAACGAAGGCATTATTCTCTCCACCCTGTCTTCCATTGGCATGGGTCATCCCTACGCCCACCTGAATCATCCCTTCCGGGGTCGGTTTGATGTCTTTGCCCACCACGTTGTCCAAGCATCTCCCGAAGGCAGGACTTTATACCTAGGGGTGTTATTGTTCAATGGCAGTCGGCAAGACGCCACGGTGGAAATTCTCCAGGGAGCCAGTTCCCTCACTTCCCCCGATGCCCTATTTATTGATCTGCCGCCGGTGGTGGAAAACAATGACGGTAAGGTTTTTGCTGGCCCCGGTAGCCGGGTAATGAACGATGTTTTGCGGGGACAACGGCAGAGTGATTACCCCGAAAAATTTGTCATTCCCGCTGGGCAAAGTCGCATGCTGATCAATCAGCCTTTGCCGGTGAACTATACCCCCGTACCTGGGCAGCCGCCACCGATTAGATTGCCGCGCAATGGTTTTTCTGCCTATCTCCGTCTCAACACCAACGTTCCTATCCATGCGGCCAGCATGGCCATGTATGCTCCCCAGGATAATTTTGGCGTAGAACAAGCTCCCCGCTTAGCGGATTGGGAAAACTTGCTTAAAACGGCTAACCTCATGCAACCCAGGGATCGTATTCCCCGCAATAGCCAACGGCGAATTTATAGCCGGGTGGCAGGGGTTTCCATTGGCTCCCAGTGGCAGGGCACCATCACCGACGACAACAGCCAACAATTAAATATTCCCGAACCAGGACGGGGCTTTTCCTATCCCATCAGTTCCCTAGAGGGAGGACGCATGGGTACTGGCCAAAATCAGTCTGCCCCCATGGCGGTGCGTTATCCGGATACGGCCTATGAATCCCATGGCAATTATGGGGTGCAATATAGTTTGACTTTACCTCTGGTGAACAACACCAACCGCAATCAGACCGTTGATCTGACGGTGGAAACCCCACTCAAGTTTAATGACGCATCCAATGACCAGTTAACTTTTCTCGTCCCTCCCGCTGTCAATATCTTTTTCCGGGGCACAGTAAGGTTCAGCTACACCGATCGCCGGGGTCAGACCAATAACCGTTACTACCATCTGGTGCAACGACGGGGGCAAAAGGGAGAAAATTTGGTCACCCTAGACCTAAAACCGGGGGAAAAACGCACTGTTCAGGTGGATCTACTCTATCCCCCCGATGCCACACCGCCCCAACTGTTGACAGTCAGGACTCGCTGACCAGGGGACTGGGGGAGACTAATGGGGAATTGATCGCCTGAGTTTAGCAAGTTAGGACAACTAGGACTAACTTTTGGCCACACCAACTTTCACCCCTGGGCTCTGTTCTTCTTCTCCTTCCTCTTCCCCTAGGCCCAATTCCCGTTTGAGAATGGCAATGGATTTCTCGCCAATGTAATGTTCCGAACAAATAATTTCCGGCATCCGGATCAAATCATGGCGTTCCGCTTCGATCGCCTGGCGCACAATAGGTTCACTAGCAGGATCGGTAATGATAGTGCGGGCGGTACGGACTAGGGAGCGCAATTTCGGGCGATCGCTCACCAATGCCGATTTCAAAAAGAGGGATTCTCCCCGCAGGCTATGGATAAGAATTTCCGCAATGGTGAGAATGCCGGGGCTGAGGCTGACAATGCCTAAACAGGAGTTTTCCGGTAGGGCCTTAACTAGTTCTAGTTCTTTGCTGTAGTCGTAAATATCAACGGGAATAACCCGTACATCGTAGGGAGTGGCAATGGACTCCGCTTCAGCCAGGAAGTAGCGACTGGTGACCACTGTGCCGGAGGGCAGTTCCGACAGCGCTTGTTTGAGGGTTTCCATGGGCACTAACTGCACAGGAATTACCAGGGCTTGTTCCAATTCGTTGAGAATTAATTGTCCGGCCCCGATGTCCCGTTGGGGAACAGTGACTAACACCCTAGCGGTACTGCGCAGTCGCCAGTCAATGGTTTCTAAACAAAGCTCTTTCACCTGGGAAAGGTTTAACCCTTGGCTGAGCAGTTCATCAATGGTTTTTTGGATTAGCTGGCTGGCTTCGGGGTATTCCCGGAATAGGGGGCCATCAAGGATAATGCCCTCCTCGGTGCTGGGGGCTTTAACGTAAATACCTGAACCGGCGATGGATTCCACTAAGCCCGCATCTTCCAGATTTTGGTAAACCTTACTGATGGTGTTGCGGTGTAGGCCCGTCATCATGGCCAGTTGCCTGGTGCTGGGTAAACGATGCCCCGGATGATATTGACGGGAGGCGATCGCAAAACGGATTTGGTCAAATAACTGCTTAGAAGCAGGAATTTCGCTGTCGTTTTGAATTTGGAACTGTAGCATTTTAGGGAAGGGTAAACGAGGAGTAGGCAGATGAAGTCCGGATTTTATCCCACGGCTAAAGACGGTCTCCACCAGGGAAAGGTTCATTGGCAATTAGGTTTTGATCGCCACTGGTCATCTGGTCCAAATGATTAGTTGTCGCTAACGAAATTTGCCAACGTTTTCCCAATCAATTTTCACTAGCCACAAATTTTTAAAATTTCCCTCAACTGTTAAAGGGGCGGAGCCAACCCCAATCCATGGCCCAATCCAGGCTGGAACGAACTACGGCAAAACTAATCAGACTTTCCCCCATCAAAATGGCGATCGCCAGGGGATCTTCAGTGGTGGGCAATTCAATCAATCCGCCGCTCCGCACGAGGGTAAAGGCCAGCACGGCCCCGTCCCGGAGATGGGCATTGTCATCTTGGCGAATGATGTAGCGATAGGTGACAGCAAATAAAAAGCCACTCAGCAAACTACTACCAACGTTCAAACCCAGGTTAATCCAGTCCGAACTCAGTGGGCTTGTGAGTAGGCTGAAATAGTTGTTTCCCAGCAAGGTCAATCCGTAAACCAGCCCAAAGGCGATCGCCCCTAGGCAACCGGCCTTAATGGACTCCAAACGTTCCTGAAAGCTTAATTGCACCCGTCAACCCCCTCCAGAAGCAAACACGGATCAATTATTGCAGGAAAGCTAGAATTTCACTGTGCAATTTTATGTTGGGGCTAGCTACTACTTCGGTGGATGTGGGGGTTAAATCCCGCCCCTGCCAATCGGTAAAACAATAATTAACCCCGGTCAAAATGGGGATTAGCGCACAAAAATCATAAAAGTTCAGATCCGCTTCCACTATCACCACGGGCATGGCCGTCCAACCACTGGCGGCGGCAAGGTAATTAAAACAATCTCCCCCAAAGGCGGTGCGCTGACATTGGCGATAAATATTTGCCATTTTCTGCTGTTGCTCCGGGTTGGTGAACATTAACGGTGTGGTGGAGGCAATACAGGCGGAGGCTAAATTAATTTCGCTCTTTTCATAGGGATTAACCAAGGACATGCCGTTAACGTTACTTTGCTCTCCCTGTACCCCCTGCCATCGATCGCCGCTGATGGGTTGATTGGCAATGCCCAGCACTGGCTGCATATTTTCATCCACTAAGCCAATCAGGGTGGCAAAAATTGGCAAGCCCCGCACAAAAGAGGAAGTGCCATCAATGGGGTCTAGCACCCAGGTATAGCCCGATTGCCCGCTAATATTCTCCCCTTCCTCCCTAATTACACTGTCCTGGGGCAATTTTGCTTGAATTAAATCCACCATGGCCTGTTCTGCTTCTTCGTCAGCCTGGGTGACAATGGCGGAAACCTGGTCGGTTTTTGTGCCACTCTGGAGATGGGAGCGACGAAAATATTGAGCGAGTACGTCCCCGGAAATGGTGGCCAATTGCTGGGCGATGGCTAATCTTTGTTCAACCTCTGGCAACATTTTTCTATTCCAAAGACCCCTTCAAACTGGCGATCGCCGACAATAATTGGTCAATTTCTGCATCGGTGCCCACTGTAATGCGTAGATAATTGGTAATGCGGGGATGGTTAAAATAACGCACCAAAATTTTCTTTTCCTTCAGGGCTTGGTACAGGTCGGCGGCGGCAATCCAACGGGGGGCGGCAAAAACAAAATTGGCATCTGAAGGACAAACCTGGAAATCCAACTTGGCCAATTGCGCCATCAAACGGGTGCGAGTAGAACGTACCTTTTGCCACAGGGGTACAAATTCAGCTTGGTTCCGTAAAGCGGCAGTGCCCAAGGCCTGGGCCACCCGGTCAAGGTTATAGGAATCCCGCACCTTATCCATTTCCTCGATCAATGTCGGCGCGGCGATCGCCAATCCCACCCGCATCCCCGCCAGGCTATAACTTTTCGAGAGGGTGCGGGAAATAATCACATTGTCGAACTCTTGCAGAAAATCCCAATGGTCCTCGTCGGAAAAATCCCCATAGGCTTCGTCAATTACCACCACTCCTTCGGCCTGGGCGCAGGTCTGCCACAGAAATTCTCGCTTTAAATGTTTGCCTTTGGGGGGATTGGGAGAAGCGAGGAAAATTAATTTTGCCCCCGGACAAATCACCGGCCCGGTTAAATCAAAATTGGCATCGGTGGCAATCTTTTGCACCTTAGCTCCATGCACCGAGGCGATCGTTTCATACAAAGAGTAAGTAAGATCTAAAAAAGCAACGATTTCCCCTGGATCAACAAAGGTGCGCACCACAATATTGAGAATATCGTCGGAGCCATTGCCCGCCAACACCTGATTTAACTGCACTCCATACAAATCCGCCGCCGCCTGACGTAACTGGGTCGAAACGGGATCAGGGTAAAGCCGTACCTTTGGTAATTCTGCCGCCACCGCTGCCAACACCTGGGCCGGCGGATCGTAGGGATTTTCGTTGGTGTTGAGCTTAATAAAATCGTTAGTTTGGGGCTGTTCCCCGGGCACATAGGCAGGGGTTTGACGGACAGATGGACGGATGGACACCATTGCAAAATTACGGCCAAAGGGGCAAAAAATCCCTTTGTTCAAAGCTTCTCCCAATACAGACCATACCCCGACACCGTTGCCGCTGTAAAGGCAGGACATAGGGGAACAATGGGGTTTTGTTGAGGCTGTTTTTAACGTTCCTAATTGATCTACCAAGATGGAGCTGATGAATCCTTAAGTTTTCCACCGAAGAATTGAGGGGGCACAGAAAGATACCATTGCCCAACTGCCAATTATTCACAACAATGGCGGGCTGCGTATTCCTGAGCTATCTGGCCATAGGAATCTAAATAATGGCGGAGACAATGAAACTGGTCTGGGTTAAGACGGTAATAAATCCAGCGGCCCTCCTGGCGAGTGTGCACCAATTCCGCATCCCGCAAGCGCTTGAGATGGAATGATAACTTGGATTGGCTAATGGTCAGTTGCTCGCACAGGTCACACACGCATTGTTCCTGATTTTCCAGTAACGTCAGTACCTGTAGGCGAATGGGGTCAGAGAGGGCGTGGAATCCGGCACTAATTAGATCTTTTTCCGTTGGTTTCACAGCAATATAAGGAAATACCAATGCATTGTTTGCAGTGCGCTTGATTGAGATGCCCCCAAGCTTTTGTCTGGCTATGGTGCAAACTTTTCTGGAGGATTATTTAACTTTTACACAGAAGGCAAAATCAAGCTGAAATATAAGTTTAAAACCAAAGGGGAAGGCTTGATGGGGGGATATTGAGACAAATTTTTCGCTCAAAAGTAAAGTTTTGCCGAATTTTGTGCCGATTTTGACAAAACAATGTTATTTTTCGTGGTGGATATTTTTGATCCGAACTAGTCGATCGCATCTAGGCTTAAGTAGAGCCTGACTAAAATAAACTCTTTTTACCTTTTTTAAAACGCAAATGAAAAAGTACATTGCTGAATTTATCGGCACTTTTTGGCTAGTGCTTGGCGGTTGTGGCAGCGCTGTTTTTGCCGCATTTATTTCTGTTCCCGGTGGCGAAAACACCAACGAGTTTGGTTTGGGTTATCTGGGGGTTTCCGTTGCTTTTGGCCTGACCGTCTTCACTGGGGCCTACGGTTTAGGCCACATTTCCGGTGGTCATTTTAACCCTGCTGTTTCCTTTGGCCTCTGGATGGGCAAAAGATTCCCCAGTTCCCAGTTAGCCCCCTATATTGGAGCTCAGGTACTAGGGGCGATCTTAGCTGGCTTTTTTATTCTTATCGTTGCCCAGGGCAATCCTAACTTTATCCTCGATCCAGCCCAATCTAACCCCTTGGCCACCAACGGTTTTGGGGACCATTCCCC
>NZ_JADEWJ010000202.1:0-7170 GCF_015207725.1 Synechocystis sp. LEGE 06083 | reverse complement strand
TAAAATTGAGGGAAGTGGCGACTGCACTAGATCAGATTGAGGATAATCAAGTTAAGGCAAATCTCATGGCAGCAACCTCAGTTTTTGGAGGAATTCTGCTGTCCCCTGAGCTTATCAAGACAATTTTAAGGAGTGAAATAATGAAGGAATCCGCTGTCTATCAAGAAATCTTACGGGAAGGGGAACAACGAGGCTTACTCAAAGGCAAACTAGAAGGTAGGCTGGAAGCAAAACTGGAAACCATACCCCTGCTGAAGAAATTGGGTCTTACAATCGCCGAAATTGCCAAGGAATTGGATATTGATGTTGCTTTAGTCAATCAGTTTGTCGCTAACCAGAATAATTAAGGGTTGAAATGGTCGTTGCCCGAAATATGGCTTGACTTATCTTTAGGCGATCGCCTAAAGATCGGCTTTGCGGTACGCCACTAACCCCTAGTAATTTTTGGGTTATTATCCATGGGTTCAATACACGGTGCCGTCAAATATAAACCCCACAGAAAACCTGGCTTTAGCCGGGCGGACTTTCCTTCCTACTACCCCGACTTTTCAGCGTCGGACAATACTTTTCCTCTGGCGATCGATTAAGACCTAAAGTAGGAGTGGCAGATGTCTCGAATCTGGGTATGAGTAGTTATCGGTATCAGAAAAATTGTCCGCTTATTGAATTATCTTTTGTAAAAAGCTCTGAAAGTGTAACAAACTTATAACCCCTATTTTTCAGTATTGGTAATATTTTTATCAAAGTTTTTACAGTTCTCTGTCCCCTTGAATTTCCATCATGTAAAACAATAATAGAACCAGGTCGAATATTAAAAAGAATATAATTTACAGCAAACCAAGACGATTCAATAAGAGTATCATAAGGAAAGACAGATCCTAAAGCTGTTCGATAACCATTCTTTTTTGCTGTCTTGAGCATTTCTGAGTTGTACCAACCTGAAGCCGGACGAAACCAATGAATCTTATCGAATCTTGAAATTACAGAGTGGGCTTTTAATAGATCAGTTGCAAATTCTTCTGGAGATAGTTTAATGCTTGGTTTATCTTCAGTCATGTGATTGCCTAATTCATGCCCATCTGTGACCATAGTTTGGATGATTGCTTCATTCGCAAAAACTTGGTTGCTAATGATAAAAAAAGTTGCTTTTACTTGATTTTCTCTCAAGATATTAAGTAAAATTTGTGTTGTATCTTTATCAGGTGAATCATCAATTGTCAGTGCAATCAAGTTACCATCAATTTTTGCAAAATAAACAACTCCGGGAATAAGTAATTCAATTATTGCGAGTATCCAGTGAGGCTGAAAAAACAAGATTGATATGAAACTTGCAAAAATAATTAATAATAACCAATAGAGCATCTAATTAACTAACCGTAAGAGAAAAGTTTAAATATTGGCGATCGCCTGAGTTTTTATTACTTTTTTCAGAGCCAAAGAGTTCCCATTTGCGCCATAGCTCAGAAAATTATGTAAACCACTAATAACTTTAAACTCATTCTAAAAATTTCCAAAGTCTTGCTCCAAAAAGATTATCTTGAAAATAAACAATAAAAATATTATGTTGCAGATAACCAAAAGCCTCAGTATTGCCCTAACCGAAATCGAAATGACCGCTATTCGCTCCCAGGGAGCAGGTGGTCAAAATGTGAATAAAGTGGCATCCGCCATTCACCTCCGCTTCGATATTGGGGCATCCTCTCTACCCGATGCCTATAAAAAACGGCTATTAAACCTCAATGATCGGCGCATCACTAAAGATGGCATCGTAATTATTAAAGCCCAGTCTCATCGTACCCAAGAGCAGAATCGAGAGGAAGCCTTACAACGACTCCAATGGCTAATCAGTAGCGTTATAACTTTACCCAAGCCCCGTAGGCCCACAAAACCGACCTACAGTTCCCAACGAAAGCGTCTGGATGCTAAAACCAAACGCAGTGCAGTTAAGGCCCTGAGAAAATCAATTGATGAGTAGTTTTCATTAGGCGATCACCTACAAAATCCTCAATGCACGGTGGTAGTCCATGGTGTCATCAAATTTAGACCCCACAGCAAGCCGGGCTTTAGCCGGGCGGACTCCGATTCTCATTAGTGACCTAAAGATATTTTGGCGATCGTTATTTCCCCAGCCTATAGGGGTCAGGCCATAGAGGGGTTTGAGTAGTAATGGAACCACATGCACGCTAAGCCTGAAACCATCCAGGGGATTTATTAGTTGAATTATTCTCCCAGAAATGGCTACGGACTTTTATTGGCTAAAGGATTCCCCTGGTAAACATTTTTCCCTGCAATTCCCCCAAAGCTGAGTACAGTAAGAAATAAGTCCCTACCCTAGAGGTAAACAATGGACACAACAATGACAGTAGGTTTCTATCTCGGCGATCGCCTGCGGGCCTTTAATGTCGGTCATATCTTTGGGGTGCCGGGGGATTATGTGCTGGGGCTGATGGATGAATTGATTAATAGTCCTGTGGAATTAGTCTGCACCTGTAATGAGTTGAATGCGGGTTATGCGGCAGATGCCTATGGCCGGATGCGGGGCATGGGGGCAGTGTGTGTAACCTATGGCGTCGGGGCGTTTAGTTTGATCAATGCCGTAGTGGGAGCCTACGCTGAACGGGTGCCGTTGGTGGTGATTAGTGGTGCTCCGAGTCGGGCCAATCGTCGCTCCCATCTGATGTTGCACCATACGACGGGGGATTTGAATTTACAATACAAAATTCTAGAGAAAGCCACGGTGATGGCAGTGGTAATCAATGATGTGAACCAAGCCGCCCAACAAATCGATCAAGCCCTGGCGGCCTGTGCCCATTATCGTCGTCCCGTTTACATTGAAATTCCCACGGATATTGCCCAGCAACCCTGTCCAGTTTCTGCTGCTCCCCCAGCGTTTGCTGAAACATTAACTGATGTCGATGCCTGCGCTGAAGCCGTTCAAGAGGCGATCGCCCTGTTAAGTCAGGCCAAGTCCCCTGTGATTTTAGCCGGGGTGGAATTTCATCGTTTTGACCTCGAAGATAAATTATTAAAACTCCTAGAAATTACGGGTTTTCCCATTGCTACTACGTTATTGGGTAAATCCTGTATTGCCGAAACCCATTCCCAATTTATCGGCACCTATGTTGGCGCTCTGAGTCGTCAAGCCGTCCATGAAACCGTAGAAAAAGCAGATTGTGTGCTTTGTTTAGGGGCGATTATGTCCGACATGAATTTAGGGGTTTACACCGCCAAACTCGAAGAACAACGCTTAATTAATGCCAATTCTGAAAAGGTCAAAATTAAACATCACTATTATCAACCAGTTTATTTAGGGGATTTTTTGGACGAACTTTGTCAACAGTGGCATAATTCCCCTCGCCATAATTTAGACATTATCCCTGCCGCTTCTTTATTGTCAGAACCCCTCACTCCCACTGCCGAGCAAAAATTAACCAATGCCTATTTTTACAAACGACTCAATCATTTTTTAACGGAGATGACAGATCCCCAATTAGTCATTTCTGATACGGGGGATGCCATTGTGGCTACGATGGATTTGATCATGCCCCAGGCCGCCGAATTTATTGGCCAAGCCTTCTACCTTTCCATTGGCTATTCCATTCCCGCTTGTTTAGGGGCCAGCTTGGCCGCCACGGATCGACGGGTGATCGCTATTGTGGGGGACGGGGCCTTCCAGATGACGGCCCAGGAATTATCCACCATTATTCGCCACCGGTTACACCCGATTATTTTCCTGATAAATAACGATGGCTACACCATTGAACGAGTCATTCAAGACAATGTTTACAACGACCTACAACCGTGGAAATATCATCAATTACCCCAGGTGTTTGGCGACTGTTGGAGTTGTGAAGTCCGCACGGAAACTGAGTTGGAAACAGCCCTAGAAAAAGCCTGTCACCATCTCTCTTCCCCAACCTTTATTGAAGTGCATCTAGATCGCTTTGATTGTTCCCAGGGGTTAAAACGATTAGGGGCGGCTTTGAAATCCATGAATAGTCATTAAAACAGAATAATTAGTAATAATTCTAATTGCTTGAGAGGCGGTTTCGGCACAGGCCCCTTAGCCACCGCTAATCTTGGCTTTGTAACCCTGTTTAAGCAAATAGGGGTCACGCCATAGAGCGGAAAATATTGCACCCTAAGCAATTTTGACAAGCTTCAAACCCTTATTGCAAGTAGATGCTCTCGCAATGCTGCCTGAATTCGTTTAATCTCATTCATAACGGGGATGATGCTTTGGTTTTGGTTATTCCTAGCTCACCTTCTTTTTACCACATTTGTCAAATCCTTGCTGGATATAGGTCTTCGCCTCTGCCACCCTTTTTTTGTTCCCGTACTTTGACCCCACATAAGCTAAAAATTTTGATTGAGTCGTCTCTTTTTTGCTACTATGAATTCTCAATTTTTCGATCCTGAAACTCTGCTTAATGATCTTCTTGTTGCTCTACAAAAAACGCCCGACACCCTACGGGAGCAAATTGAACAGGGCACAGAACAACTAGGAGCTTTTGTCACTCCGATCGCCGAACATCCTCTAATGCAATTCAGTACCAAAATGCCTGGACTCCAGTGGCTTTTGGCAGCTTTAGGTCAAGTAAATAGCGAAAAGGTTGAACGAGAGGTGATGGCCTTGCGTGGTCAATATCCCCTGGAAACCCAAGCTCAGTTAGCCCAGCGGGTGATTGTGGAAACCGCTATCAAAGCCGGAGGCATTGGCTTAATGACCAATTTTATTCCCCCCTTGGCCTTGACCCTTTTAATGGCGGATTTGACTGCAACAACGGCGTTACAGGCAGAAATGATTTATCGTATTGCTGCCATTTATGGGTTTTCGGTTCATGAACCCAGCCGACGTGGAGAAGTATTAGCCCTTTTTTTTCTGGCATCCGGTAGCGCCAATCTGATCAAATCAGGACTGAGTCTGTTTGAGTTGATTCCAATTTTGGGGGTGGTGATTGGCATCACCAGTAACGCGAGCCTAATTTATAGCATTGGCTATGGTGCTTGTTATTTTTACGAAACCAAAAAACGGCGATCGCCTACAACATCCTCAATGCACGGTGGTAATCCACGGTGCCATCAAATTTAAACCCCACAGAAAGACGGGCTTTAAACGTAGTAATAATGACTTAGTTTATCAGGACAGTTTTCAGGTGGGGGAGACTGTCCATCGTTATCAAGTGATTCGGCTCTGGGAACAACCATCGGAAACATTTCTCCAAAGTCCAGGGTTGTTGCCCCTAGCGGTATTGACGCAGACCTCTGACCCGGCATTAAAATTGAGGGAAGTGGCGACTGCACTAGATCAGATTGAGGATAATCGAGTTAAGGCAAATCTCATGGCGGCAACCTCGATTTTTGGAGGAATTCTGCTGGCCCCTGAGCTTATCAAGACAATTTTAAGGAGTGAAATTATGAAGGAATCCGCTGTCTATCAAGAAATTTTAGAGGAAGGTAAAATTGCCGGGAAACTAGAAGGTAGGCTGGAGGCGAAACTAGAAACCATACCCTTGCTGAAAAAATTAGGTCTTACGATCGCCGAAATTGCTAAGGAGTTAGACATTGATGTCGCCTTAGTCAATCAGTTTGTTGCTAACCAAGATAATTAAGGGTTGAAATGGTCGTTGCCCGGAATATGGCTTGACTGATCTTTTGGCGATCTCGCAGAGATCTGCTATGCGGTGTGCCATTAAACCCCTGGCAAAGTCTGCTGACATTTGGGGAATGTCATTTTTATCTTGAGAGACACTACGTTAGTTTTTTCTCCTTAGAGCAAAACAAACCTAAATTTTGACTACCTTTACAGAACCTTTTGGACGCCCACCCTTTTGGCCATTTTCACGGGATGATTTCCGTTTAGCTTCAGAAGTCTGTTTTCCCCCTTGACGGCCAATCTCCGCCATCCAAGCCTTCGTGCCGAAAATTCCTTGAACTAAGCTGAGAATACTAAAATCTGCGTCTAGACTTGGCCAGTGCACACTTAACCCCGCCCGATCCAACCAAACATTATTTAATTGCTCCACTGTTGCCCCCTGCAAACCCTGAATCAAATCTGGTGGTACGGCAAACTGTGAACCATTAGCGAAATAAAAGACAATTAAATTCCGTTGATGGTCATATTCAACCTGGCGGGCACAGGGGCCGGCATTTTCCTCGGCGATCGCCGTTTCTTTTGCCTGGGCTATTTGGTCAGCAATGGCTTCCTCGTTAAAATCTATTGTCCAATTACGTGCCATGAATACGGTTCCACTCCTGCAAAAATAATTCTTGGTGTTCAGCCACTAGCTTTAATGCTCTGATAGCATCCCGATTACTGGTACTGGGGTCAACGGTCACTAACGAGGGAGCTTGATCCTCTGAACCGAGATTGATCTTAATGCCCGGTTGATTGCGGGAACTTTTCCGACCCAGAAAGACGTGAACATGGGCAGGGACATGGTCGTTGGTATAAATGAAAACCGTCAGGCCATGCCTAGGGTCTTCAAAGATTTTAGGCATAATTCATTGATGGATAAACCCAGAATAACCTAAGGCGTTAGGTTTATTCAATCCCTCTCACTACCACTGGTTAGAGCATTTACACTATCTTCCCTAAGGCGATCGCCAGCAAATAGATAAGCTCAAGGCGGCGCACAAGGGGCAACCACTGTAGAGTTTCCTGCAAGCAAGGTTTAGGCTTGTTCCTTCGGTGTTGAGCAGTGATTTTTTCCCGCCGCTATACTGACAAAGTCTATCGAATGGGGGAAAATATTTCTTCTGATTGCTTGGGCTATCACTGGCGATTCCAAGTGAATGGTTTTACACGTATCTCGGCATGGGGTCTAGTGACTGCTACCGCTCAGCTAGTTTCTTGAGCTGAACCAGACCATAATTTGAGCATTTTGTAAAAAATTGTAAATTCTTTTTGCCTGGTTATTAGGCAGTTGATAAGTACAGGACAAAAGTTGTATGGGGCAGAATCCTGACTCAGGTAGAGATGGGGTAGGAAAAATGAAAAAACGGCGTAGTAGATCAAAGCCATAGCGAAAGAGACTACGAGCCCGACGACCATGGGCCCTGATAATGCGAATCGGCTTGTGTGAATGTCTCCATATACCGGCCTTCATCGCCCAGACAAAAGCGATGGCCAAGAGAGCAAGTAGCTTTGACAAACGCAGCTTATCAGTG
>NZ_JADEWJ010000201.1:0-7188 GCF_015207725.1 Synechocystis sp. LEGE 06083 | reverse complement strand
CTTCTGAAGTCTGGGGGGCATGGTCAACGGTGGACATATTAGTTGCTAAAAACTGAGAAATTTTGAGGCAAGGAAATTACGGGAAAAGCCGGGGTTCTCCCTACGTTTTTTCATGGTACCACGGCTTTTTGGGGTGACCTAAGCTGGGCACCGTTACTGGCGACGATCGCCAAGTTTGCGATAAACGGTCCGCAGATCGACGTTGTGATGGGCCAGGGCCACTAGGGTGTGATAGAACAAATCCGCTACTTCCCCGGCGATGGCTTCCGGATCGTCATCCTTGCAGGCCATAACCACTTCCGCACTTTCTTCACCGATTTTTTTCAGGATTTTATTATCTCCCCCCGCCAACAATTTGCAGGTGTAGGATTCAGGGGTGGGATGATCCCGGCGATCACCAATCACCCGGGCCAATTCCGTCAACATATCCGCTGGTGGAGCGGATTTATGCCCGTCCAGTTGGTGGAAGCAACTCCGTTCCCCGGTATGGCAAGCAATGTCACCTTTTTGCTCAATGGTCAGCAATAAGGCATCACTGTCACAGTCGTAGCGGATACCCAAAAGTTTTTGGAAATGACCAGAGGTGGCTCCCTTATGCCATAGTTCTTGGCGGGAACGGCTCCAATACCACACCTGCCCCGTGGCCAGGGTTTTAGCCAGGGCTTCTTGGTTCATCCAAGCCAACATCAACACCGTGCCGTCCAAATAGTCCTGGGCGATCGCCGGCACCAATCCCTGGTCGTTGTAGCGAATTTTATCTAAGGGCACAGCCTTGGCCAAAGGCAAATCAGAGTGGGACATCAGAGGAATAATGGGGGAACTCCGCCCCGCAGAACGGCTGGATATTTATTTCTCTAGCCTATCACTGGCTGTATTCTGGCCGGAAGTTGCCCAGGCCATGGCCCCACTCCGTCCTCTGGCTTGAATTTAAGCTCAAGTGAGTTTTTTTATTCGGCGATCGCCGCTTCATACACCTTTTTGAGGTTGCGGTAGCGGTCTGAATAGCTTTGGATCACTTCTATGGCAAACATGGGGGTTTCCTGTACCACAAAGAGAAAGCGCTCCCGGTCCATGGCCACCAACACGCAATCGGTTTTGGCGATCGCCGTAGAAGTTCTTTGGTGATCACCGTGGACAATGGCCCCTATGCCAAAAATCCCCCCCGCTTCAATGGTTTCAATTAACTGGCCATTCAGAGTCATTTCCACTTGCCCTTCCAGTATGCCAAACATAGATAGTTCCACCGCCCCTTCCCGGAAAATTACTTCCCCGGCCTTGTAGGTTTTTTCCAGTGTTTTTCCATAATTTTTCACGGTACTCAACATAATGCTAGTCATAAATAAGTTTCTCCTAAGGTTAAGCAAAGACTAAGAAAAGCCACCATCCAGAGCAGATAATGGACAGAAAAAGTTTGCCCCTATCCTATCAGTGGAAGAGGCAACCATCGCCATTGATACTTTCTAAAATAGTTATTTAGCGCCAAATTTTCTTTAACACTAAAGCCGGTTTTACATCCGCTTCTTTGCCACTGGGCACCTGTAAACCAATAAATTTTTCTTGATCCGGGGGAATAATACGGGCGGCGGGAGTTTTCCCCAGAATGGCAACGGTGTAGGTCCCCACGGCGATCGCCAAATGCATGGGAATTCCTTCCGTGCAAACCACCAAGTTAGCCCCCGCCAGGAGGGCCGCCATTTTACCCACATCCCCTGGACGTATGGCGATTGCCCCCGGATTGTGATCCTGCATGGCCTGCACCCAGCCCGTATCCTCCGCTGGAGGGATCAGCACAATTTTTAATCCCGGTTGTTTTTGTTTAATGTCTTCGATGATTTCATGCCACTGGGCAATGGGATAAGGAAAATCCCCCGTGTCCGGTTGACGTATGGCCCCGCCATTGAGCACTACATAACCCCCATTTCCCAGGTCTAACTTTTTCTGGGTTGCCTCCATCCACTCAATGTCCGCCTTGGGCAGAGTAATCTGCAACGGAGGACAGGGCCGATTGATACCAAAGCCTTGAGTTAGATCATGGAAAAGGAAAGGAACATATTGATCCGGTTTAAAAGAAACTGTCGCTGACAAAAAGAAACTCGCACTACCCTGGTAACCCACCCGTTGGGGAATGCCATTCAGCCAGAGAAGCAATTTAATTGTCCATTGCCTGGCCACCGTCACCACCGCTTCGTATTCCCGGTCACGAATAATGCCCAACAGATTTAAAAAGTCCGCTAGGCCGTTGCGGTCCCGATAATCGAAGGCCAGCACCTCATTAACCTGAGCACATACCCTGTAGGCCGACTTAGCTCTAGGTTCCACAATCACGTCAATCGTCGCCTGGGGATATTGCGCCTTGAGGGTGGCAAGGGTCGGGAAAAACAGAATTTGTTCAGAGATTCCACCGGGGACAAGGGCTAGGATGCGCATTGTTCAAAAGCTGAAACAGCAGCAAAGGGCGTTTTAATCAGATTCACTATAGCAACTTTTTCGCCAATCCCAGCCCCAGCAATGTCAGCAATATCTATGACAATTAACAAGGAGAGCTCTCCCTTGCCGTAAAACTTCCATGGTAATGATTTTTGATTGATGATCAAATGGCTATTCTCGCTGTGGTTGGGGCTCCGATTTTACAACTAATGCCAGAAGGGCATACTAGATACCCATAACGGTGAGGATGTTGGGAATAAAATATTAAGTAAAGTAAGGTTGGTCTGGGGGCGCGGGCAATGTTTAGGAGATCAATAGGTCCAACGCTGGCCCCATTGGTACAATTCCCGTGGGGTTGATAGTTAAATGACTTTCGTAGTAATGGCCCTTGATGTGTTGAAAATTGACCGTTTCAGCAATGCCAGGTTGTTGGTATAAGTCCCGTAGATAGAGCCGCAGGTTGGGATAGTCCTGAATCCGCCGCAAATTACATTTGAAATGTCCCACATAGACCGCATCAAAACGAATCAAGGTGGTAAACAAACGCCAATCCGCTTCGGTAATTTGTTCGCCGGTTAAATATCGATGATCTTGTAAAATCCCCTCTAACCAATCTAAACTCTCAAATAATGGGGCGATCGCCTCTTCATAGGCCGTTTGGGTCGTGGCAAACCCACATTTATAAACGCCATTGTTAATGGTGTGATAAATCCGGTCATTGAGGGCATCAATTTCGGCACGGAGAGCTTCGGGATAATAATCCCCAGGCTTTGCCCCCAACCCATCAAAGGCGCTGTTAAAAATTCTGATAATTTCCGACGATTCGTTATTAACAATGGTCTGAGTCTCTTTATCCCACAGGATAGGTACTGTCACCCGACCACTATATTGGGCATTTGCCTGGGTATAGATTTGGTAAAGATATTCCGCCTTAAATAACGGATCGGGCACTACCCCAGGGCCAGGGGCAAAGGTCCAGCCCTTTTCTCGCATTAACCAATGGACAACGGAAACGTCGATCATTCCCTCCAATCCCTTCAATTTACGAAAAATCAGGGTACGGTGCGCCCAAGGACAGGCCAGGGAAACATAAAGGTGATAGCGCCCTGCTTCGGCTTTGAACCCAGCATTACCTGAGGGACCAGGCGATCCATTGGGGGTAATCCAATGGCGAAATTGGGAGTCTTGCCGCACAAATCGCCCCCCTGTACTTTCGGTGTCGTACCACTGATCCTGCCAGATACCGTTGACGAGTAAACCCATAATGTCCTTGCGCTGAAGATTGCCATTGCCTCATTATGAAAGTTCCCGCTTGCTTTGGCTAATGCAACTGGCGATCGGTAACTATATCTCTGGAGCAATCAATCCAATACATAAATATGAAAGCCAATTACGGCGATCGCCATTCTCAAACTCACCGAAACGGCGATCGCCTGTCACTAAGCGACAGCAAACTCGGTTAATTGACGACTTTCAGGATCATGAAATGCTAAAACAATATCTTCTTTTGGAATCCCTGCTTCTAATAATTCAGAGGTAACTCCTATTTCTGTCCAATCCTGTTCAATATAAACTCTTTCATTTTTGATACGAATATGTATCTGAGTATTATTGATTTTCTTTTTATTTACCCAGCCAATAGACATCCATAGATAATGATCATGTTTTTCATCAAAAATCAAGCAAGTTTCTAATTTTTTTTTGGATGAGTTATTCGCAATTTTGTCTAGCTTGGTTAAGATATTTTGAATAATTTGGCGATAGTTGGTTAGTTTATCCATTGGACAACCTCCTCTTTTTCGATGTTGACAACTAATAAATCTCATTGGTGTCGTTTAATAACGGCTTGGATAGATCTTCGTTGGAAAAAAGTCTTATAAATTTCATCTTTGATAGCCAGATAGATTTCTTGATATTCATCTTGCCCTAATTGAATGAGATCACGATAAAAAATATATTGTCCCAAAGCCATTTCAAAGTCTTTCATCATTGAAGGGCCAAGAAAGCTTTTAATTTCAATGATAATTTTACGTTGTCTTTGTTCTTCGGAAATAAATTTCTCGATCGCCAGGTCTGGATACAATTCAGCGTCTTCATATTCAATAGGATAGGGATCAGCCGTAATTGTCCAGCCGTCTTTAATTAAGGCATTTTTAACAGCTTCGTGATAGAGGTCTTTTGCTGGCATTTGCCTCCTTCTATTTTGAATCAATATTTTTATTATAAGCGATCGCCCTTTCCAAATTTTATCAAAATGCGATCACTACTTAACTTCTTGATAAAAAGTGATCGCCTAACCAACGCTTTAATGATCGTTGACTGTCTCCAGAGGGTTGACCCAAAACTAAATTTTTAACACTAATAACTTCCTCAAGCTGAGTCCAGTATATGCCTATCGCTCCAGCAATCAAGCGATAATCTTGACGATCTTCCTGGGAGCCATGCAACAGCCGTGAATACCAGACTAAAGAGACCGAAATAGAACGCCCATCAAACAAATCAACGCTGAGAGCTTCGTCGGTGATAGTGACTTTTTGGATGAGTAAGGTATCTAAAGTCGAAGAATTCATTCCAACCTGCCAAAAGTTGTGTTTGATTTGCTTCTACAAGATTTTGAATACGGCTAATTTCAACACAACTAAATCCTCTATTGCTCTGGATGCGAATCGGATCTAGCCAGAACTTAGCTAGTTATTGATCACGCTCAACATGAACATGGAGTGGATCATGGCGATGAATCATCAAGCATTGCTTTCACTTCCTCTAAAGTATAGGTCGGCTCTCCTTCCTGCTCTTGTTTTGCTCGTCTTAAATCCTGCAAATCCTCAAAATCTTCTAGTGATAATAAGAATAAGCTATTTGGTTGAGATCCCTGGTGTGAAACTTCTGAGTCAGAGTTAAAATTCATAACTATTTGAATTAATTGTTTTCTTGTAAATTTTCAAGCTTTTTAGAAATAAGATTTTGTAAATCCTCATCACAGTGGGATTGCAAATGGATTGCGGCGACCAATATTTCCGCTAATACATCTCCCTTTTGCTGTTCAGCTAACTCAGAAGTTAGTAACTGATTAACCAAAGCAACAACATTTTGACAATCATCTCGTAACTCGATCATTAACCTATCTAGAGTTGAAGTCTGGGACTGAATTTCTTGGTCAATAATTGGCATTAATTTTTCCCCAATCTTTTCAATGCTTGCTGGATTCCCTTCTCGAAAGCCTTAATCTCCTTTTGCCAATGATAAATCAGAGTTTGATCTGGAGATTCTCTTTTTGATTCTAAGCTAATTTTTTCTCTATGTTCAGCAATTCGAGCTTCCAAGGAGGCGATCGCCTAACCAACGCTTTAATGATCGCCGACTTTCCCCAGACGATTGGCCCAGAACCAAATTTTTTAACACTACTTCAAGTTGATTCCAGTGTATGTCCATTCCTCCAGCAATCAAGCGATAATCCTGACACTCTTCCTGGGAGCCATGCAACAGTCGTGAATACCAGAGTAAAGAGACGGAAATAGAACGCCCATCAGACAAATCAACACTGAGCACCTCGTCGGTGATAGTGACTTTTTGAATGAGTAAGGTATCTAAAATTTCAATCGTCGAAAAATTCATTCCACCCCTCCGGCAGTTGCGTTTAGTTTGTTTCTATAAGTATTTTATCGCAGCCAATTTGATTCATTGCGAGATTTTGAGAAAGTCTAACTGTCAAGCAACTTAATCGCTTTAGTGGGATAGTCTCCATAAGGATTATCATGATCATATATCTCGACCATTCCCTTATCGTCTAGGATGTTAATCATTATGTAAGATGAGTGAACATCAAAGCCTTTATCTGCCAATGTCTTTGTGATAAATTTTTTGAGTCCAATAAATGGATTATCATACGGTATCTTTGACAGATTATTTTGCTCTTGCTGTAATTCTTTAATTAACTCATCCTCATTAATGGCTTTAGAATTTTGATAACTTGAAGATATTCTATCTTCATATTCTTGGTTGTCGGTCCTTTTAACTAACTCAGTTTCATTTCTGGTCTCTAGTGGCTGTATTGAAGGTTTTATCAATGCCTCTTTTTCCACAATGCTGAATACAGCTTCATTAATTTTTTTGTCAGCATTTGTGATTATTTTTTCTAAATTTTCAACACTACTTTTTGCGTTTTCTAAATCCTCTTCGGTAATGATATAGTTATGTGCAACTTTATTTCTGATTTTTGCACACTTCTCCCACAATGCCTTAAAATCTTTTTGCTCAAAATGATCCTTGAAATACTTTGAGTAATTTCCTTGAATTTCCTTTTTAAGTTCACTTAGATCGCTAGATAATTCAATTTTATTGAAAATATCATCAATTCGATTAAATGCTGTCTTTTGTTGATAAATAATTTCACCGAGTTCTTCAAAATCAACATATTCAACATCCACATCTATTAGTCCTTTCGCAAAGGTTGTGTCTTCCTTACTCCTTATTTTTATTTTTTCACTTGCCTTACTAGAGATTATCTGTTCTTGCCGTGAGTAATCTAGTCCGATTTTAATTGTAAAAAATTTAATAATATATCTTCTACGGCGGATTCCGCATCTAACTGGCACAGTAACAACAATGAGTAAAATAGTTCTGTCTAGTTGTAGCAGAATTCAGCATAACACCAATTTCTGCTAACTTTTCAACAGATTCTTTATCTTTAGGTCTAAATCGCCGAATGAAAGCTTTGAGTTCCCACCAAAGATGTTCAATAGGGTTAAAATCTGGAGAGTA
>NZ_JADEWJ010000200.1:0-7232 GCF_015207725.1 Synechocystis sp. LEGE 06083 | reverse complement strand
AAGGTCCTGGAGGGCGCTGGCCCGTTCCGTCCAAAAGGCACAGAGCGCAAAAGTGTACTGGATTAAAAAGTAGAGGGTAAAGGAACAGGCGATGCCAATTACCCCTTGGAGAAAATACCAAGGATTGGGCAACCAAAAAGCTTCGGGATAGAGGGAGAAAAAAAGAATCGCCAAAATGCCCAAGATGGGTAAACGGGTCATTTTTTCCGCCCAGTGCCGGGCGATATGGTGCCATACCGGATCTAACGGTTGCAGTAAGCGAAATGACAAAACCCCTTCAATTACTTCCTTTTCAAATTCCCAAATTACCCAGATAGTGGTCATCTGGCGCACCACGAAGACAGCAAAAAAGTACCTGGCCACCTGGATAGCATCAAGGGTAAAGTCCCCACTCTCCGCCGCCTGCACCCACACCCCCATCAAAATTAGTGGCAGGGAACCGGACAAAATCCAGAAGAAAATTTCGGCACGGTACTCCACCATTTGGGCAAAGTACACAGTCAACAGCACCCGCAATTTGTGGGGAAAACGACCCATGGCATCGGTTAATTGGAACAGTAACCCCCATCAGTATTTCTGGAGGGAGTAAGTTCACTTTAACTTGCTTTTTCCTCAGCGGGAAAGGGCAACACCGGCAGGCGATCGCCCCGGAACACTTCTTCAGACAGTTTACCCAGGGCTTCACTGCGGCGACCAAAACAACGGGCCAAACCGAGGGCGGATAGAATTGGCAGAGTTGCGGCACTTAAAACTAAGTTGGTTAAAGGATCCATGGCGATCGACTAGGTGGGAAATTTACGTTTTTTTCTTGGTAAGCTCAACCAATTGGTTCAGCTCATCCACCATTATGGGCAATGGAGAATTTTTCAGTCAAAATCCAGGCCCACAGTGTGTGAATTAACGGGGCCAGAGTTTACGCCACCAGGGAATAGCATCTTGGGGCCCTTCTAAGTAATCAATTTTGTCCTCAATTTGCGTCAGGGGCCACCCGGTTAAATTAGCGAGGGTTTTAGCCTCTTCCCGTTGGCGTTTTTGCACTGTTTGACGGTATTCCTTCGCGGCGGTGCAACTCATTTCCCCTCGGTAGGGGCGACGCAACACATAACGACCCTGGAATAAATCCTGATTAGCGGTGTTTTGGAAGCGCAAATCCTCGGGAAATTTATTAGGCGTATAGCGCAAGTGTAAACGGGTGATAAACACATTGCTCGTGCGGGGCACAGGCATACCCCGGAAAGTCGAATTGGAGTCGGCATCGGGCTGGTCCAACCAAAACACCCCGGCTTCTTTCAGTTCTTGGGGAGAAAGGGGATCGGCGGAACAGGGGTCACAACTGCCCATATCCCAGGAATATTCCAAAAAAGCCACATTTTTGCTGGAGCGTTTGTAGGCGGTGTCGAACATGGCGCCATAGAACTGTCCAAATTCCCCCTGAACGAATTCCGGTAAATCCAGATTGGAGGGGATTTTTTCAGTGCGGTAGTTGGTTATTTCCACTGCGCCCCGGGGCGATAACAGATAAACAATCAATTCCTGGGGGCCGTCCGCATTCACCATGCCCAAACGGATTGGCAACATAAACCGGGGGGATTCGTAGGCCATCATCAACGGTCGCAGGGCTTGAAATCCTTGGCGATCAAATTCTTTCAAGTTAACTTTGGCCACAAAAAACTTTAACCCCTGCTTGATGTAGGCTCCGAGCACGTCGGTGGCCCCCGCAGGGATGCGGTAATTATTTTGACTTAACCAAGTTTCTAAGCCATTGGATTCCTTGGCACTGAGGATGAGAATGTCATATTCCCCCACGGAAAATTGATTTTCAATGGTCACCCCCAGGGCTTCATTGCTGACTTTTTCTTGGGCTCCCCGACTCATGCTGGGGGCAGCGGGCATAGCATCCATAAATTGACGGTCACCGTAACTGTCACAGGGATTACTATCAAAATATTCCACTAAACGGGGGGCACTAAAATTGTCCAAACGCTCAATAATTTTCCTTTCCCCCACGTTCACTTGGTCTTCTTGCAAAACCACCGGCACCGGTATTACGAGGGCAAAGTCTTTCGCTTCTCCTTGGTAATCGTTGGCCATGGTGAGCACTGTCCGATCGCCGTCTTTGGCAATAATTACTTGGGAGGCATGGTTATAAAGACTGGTGTCGGCCTGGGCTACATAAAAGCCACAAAAAGCTAAGGCTGGCTGCACAAAAAGCAATAGGCCCAGCAAACAAACTACTAAGATTACCCCTGGACGAAGATAGGCAAAAATTTTCCGGATGGCTTTGTCCATGGTTGTGGGTCCCGCTAGGTTGAAAACTGTCGAGATGATCGCTGGCAATCTGCAATATAGTCCGCATTATCGGCGATCGCCATCAGCAAATTGATGAAAGTTTGTTAATTTTTGGATCATCATACTGTCGGGGGAAGATTAGCTTCGTGAATGACTGTTAAGTTAGAAGTAATGATTTAATCATTCACCTTACTCCTCCCACTAAAAATTATGTTACTTTTCCTACTTCCAGGCAGCGGCGATCGCCTGGCCAAATTTTCCACCGCCCTACTAAGCTTTGCCCTTGTGGGACTAGGAAATTTAATCGCTCCGATTGCCGTTGCAGCCCAGAATATTCCCCTGCGCCAAGGTGTGCATTTTTACGGCGAGTCTGCCCAACCGGGGGTGGTGGGCCAGGAATATTTCATCTTTCAAGTACGGGGTGATCAACTGAGGGGAGCTTTTTTTGCCTACTATTCCGAGTTTGCTTGCACCCATGGCACCGTTTCCGCCCAGGCGTTGAATTTAGTGGTGGAAGACTCCTATGGCGAGCAGCCCCCCAACCGTTTTGCCCTGGCCCTTGTGCCCCGATCGCCGGTGGCCCGCAGTGGCAACAATATTGATTTGACCTTGCAAGGCTTAGAAGAAATCAGCACCGTCGGCACAACGGAACAGGACATTTTAGCTGCCTGTTTGTAAAGGTAGTCAAAATCAGTTAAAAAAAATCAGTTTAAACTTTCTCCTACGGCATCACACCAAACTTGTTTTCCCTTCTTTGCCCAGGGGTGGGATCAATCCGGCGGTGTCCTACGTCACAAAACCGGTAGGGTGGAATATGGCCATATTGCCAAGGAGTTTGATTTTTCATGGGCATGATTGACTGGGCCATTGTGTTGGTCTATTCGGTGATTGTTATTGTCATTGGGGCGATCGCCAGTCGCAAACAAGATAACACTGATGAATATTTCCGGGGGGCGAAACAAATTCCCTGGTGGGCCCTGGGTTTTTCCATCATTGCCACATCTTTTTCCGCCGCTTCCCTACTGGGGGGCCCAGGGGAGGGTTACGGCCACGGCTTCTTGTATTTGCAATTGCAGTTGGGGGATCTAATTGGCTATGGCCTAGTCATTGCCGTCTTTTTGCCATTTTTTGTCCGGCTCAATCTCACCACCGCCTACGAATACCTGGAAAAACGCTTTGATGCCAAAACCCGTTCCCTCGGTTCCCTTTGTTTTCTGCTGTTTGTCATTGCCCGCCTAGGGGGACTTTTATACGCCGCCGCCCTGGTGTTATCGGTGCTCACTGGCATTAGTACCAACACTGCCATTTTGATGGTGGGGGTGGTCTCGATTATTTACACCGTGGCCGGGGGCATCACTGCGGTGGTCTGGACCGACGTGTTGCAATTTGGCATGATTTTTGTTGGCTTGGGGGCAGGAATTTGGGCCGCGGTTACCGCTGTGCCAGGGGGCTTTGGGGAACTGTGGCGCATCGCCGGAGAAAACGGCAAATTGGTGGTGTTTAACTTCGATTGGGACCCAGGCTCCATTCGTTCTCTGCCCACCGCCCTTTTGGCCTACGGCATTTTAGCTTTTGCAGTAGCGGGCACTAACCAACAATCGGTGCAACGTTATGTTTCCTGTGCTGATGAAAAATCGGCCCGGAAAGCGATTCTCCTGGGCTGGTTTTCTGGTTTTGTGGGGGTGGCGGCCACCCTTTTGCTGGGGGTTTTACTGTTTAGCTTCTACCAGTTACAGGGAAATTTACCCGCAAATGTTAAGCCCGATGAAATCCTCTCCTATTTCATTCTCAACCAGGTCCCCCCTGGGGCATCAGGGTTTTTGGTGGCGGCTATTTTTGCAGCGGCCATGTCCTCCATTGATTCGGCACTACATTCCCTGGCAACCTGTATGACGGTGGATTTTTACGACCGTTACATCAACGTCCGAGCCAGTGAAATTCTTTCCGTGCGAGTGGCCCAGGGATTAATTATCGTTTGGGGAATAGTGGCAATTTTTTCCGCCATTTATGCCGCTTCCACTGGGCAAGATTTACTGGAATTTTTAGTGTCCTACACCACCATGTTTTTGGGACCGCTGTTGGGTATTTTCCTGATGGGAGTCCTGTTTCCCCGCATCAATGCCCTAGGAGCTTTTTACGGCACCGTGGCGGCGGTGTTGCTCGTCATCGTGGCTTCCAATGTGGGCTGGCTTACCTTTCCTGGCATTTGGCGATCGGCGGTTACTGCTCCCCTAGCGGTTCTGCTGGGTTTAGGCATTTCCCTATTCGCCAGTGCCCCAACCTCCAAACATTTACTCGGTTTGACTATTTGGCATCCGGCAGCAGCTACTCCAGGGCCCAATGCCGTGGCCAGGCCGGGGGCTCATGACCAGGATTTGGAGGATTGAACTAAATGGGCAAATATGGGTCAGATCAAATCTAACCCATATTTGCCGACGGTTGGGACTATGGGTTTTTAAAATCCTCTGACGGTTGATTTGGAGCAAAACTAGATCAAAGCTCCCCATCGTTTACAGATCAAACTGTTTAATTGTTTAGACTCTTTGCTATGAAATACACATTACTTTTAGCCACGGCGATCGCCACTGTTGTCGGCGGCCTAACTCTAGGTCAATGCCAAGCCACGGCCCAGGGAAGGGAACCATTGATGGTGGCCCAATCCCCCAACCAAAATTTGCGGAGTTTTTTTGAAACTGGCCGTCCCCAATCCCAAGACACTCTGCGATTTCAAAGTCCCCCCAGCAGTGTGCCCCCCATCCGTACCAATGCTAATAATTGGCAGTTGATTGTTTTTAGCCAGGGCAATGTTTCCTTTTGGATGCCCCCTGGAATCTTGGCCCAGGATAGCGTGGTCATTGGCACTGCAGAAGGGGATTTAAATTTTCAAACCTTGACCAGCACCGACAACGATCACCGTTATGTGGCGGCCTATGCCACCGGGTTAACTGAGCAACAAATCAATGATCCCATGGCCTTATTTACGGCCATGCAAGCCAGGGTAGCTCCGGCGGAAACCTTTTCTCTGATGAATGAGCGCCCGGTGACGTTGGGAGATTATCAAGGCTCGGAATTCACGTTTGAAAGTGATACGGAAAGGGTGATTTTTCGTACCTATTTAGTGGGGGATAAAATCTATGCCATGGGAGTCATACAGCCATTGAATAGTACCAGGGATAATGCGGCTCGCACTTTTCTCAATGCGTTGCAGTTCATTGATAGCTGATGTCCTGGTCACACCAGGACGGACTTCAACCTGGCGATCGCCAAAATTTCTAGGGGAGAAGACAAAAGCCTGTCCTAATCTCCCCGATTTTTACCTGATTCCCAGCGAAATAGCCCAGCCATCAGGGCCACTACCCCCAATTGCAGGGCCAAATTAGGCAAAATTTCCCTGGGGTCGTAGCCGGCCAGGAGTCGGAGACTAAAAATAAACACGCCAATCATGCCTGAAGCCCCCAAGCCGAGGTAAATAAATTTACGTAAACCTCGATAGGGAGCCTCGGCCTCAGCCTTTAAGCGTTCAAATTGGTTTTTGTTATTCGGCAAAATTTTGAGGGAATTGGGTCAGAAAATTACAACAACTTTTCGATGTCCGCCGCAATCTCATCGGGCTTGGTGATGGAGCCGTAGCGTTTGACCACTTTACCCTGGCGATCGACCAAAAATTTGGTGAAATTCCATTTAATGTCCTCCGCATTGCCCAAAAAAGGAATGGCCATACCGGGGCTAGCTTCAGTTAAAAACTTAAACAAGGGATGGGCATTGGAGCCATTGACTTCCACCTTTTCAAACACAGGAAAGGTTACCCCATAACGGGTCTCGCAAAAGTTTTTAATTTCCCCTGAGCCACCGGGTTCCTGCTGGCCAAACTGATTACAGGGAAAACCAAGTACAGTAAAACCCCGATCGCCAAATTGGTTCTGTAGGGTCTGGAGACCTTCATATTGGGGGGTGAAGCCGCATTGACTGGCAGTGTTGACAATTAACAGCACCTTACCTTCAAAGTCCCTCATCGCTACGGAGGAGCCATCCAAGGCATTGGCAGAAAAACCGTAGATTGTGTTGTTGGCTTGGGCAGTCATAGAATTAGTGAAGTAAAAACAGTAAAAAAAGACTTGTCTAACTCAACAAATCAATCAACAATTTATGTAGTCTAACAAAAACTCAGAGTGGAGCAGATTACGCTCAGGAGAGAGGGAATGGCATTCAACTGCATGGTGTTTGGGGTGGCGAGACTAGGCACTGACCACATCCCCCATCAGTAGCCCGGCAATGAGCAACAATAGCAGAGCCACACAAAAATCAAGAATTTGTGGATCTAGGCGGCGGGCGATCCAATACCCTAGGGAAACCCCTAACAAACTGGTGGAAATGAGGGCTAAGGCCGAACCGGCAAACACTACCCAGGGAGATTGGGATTCGGCGCTAATCAATAATGTACTTAGTTGGGTTTTATCCCCCATTTCCGCCAGAAAGATGGTTAAAAAGGTGGAGAAGAATACCGGGCGAAAATAATTAGGAGAGGTGGGTAGATCTTGGCTCACGGCAGTTCGACTAGATGGAAGTCAAGCGGTAATGGTGGGGACGCAGCGATGCATTGACCCTGGCCCTTCTGACAGCCTAGCGGATCGGGGGACAGGAAATGTTTTCCTCTTTTTCCAGGGCCAATTCCAACTCTGCGACTAAGACTATGGGTGCCACAGTTGCGGGGATAGCCAAATCCCTTAAATCCAATCTTCCTCTTCATCAGCAGCGTTACTTTCTCCCGTTCCGGGGGGATTTGGCGCAGAATTGATGATCCGATAGGGGGCATCATACACACCCCTTGGACCAGGGGACTGGGTATCCGATTGCTCGTTTTTATCAGCTTTCGGTCGGGCAGGGCGATATTGCTGAGAGTAGATGGTGCCTTCTCGCTTAGTATTTTGGGGCGTTTGGGGGGC
>NZ_JADEWJ010000199.1:0-7254 GCF_015207725.1 Synechocystis sp. LEGE 06083 | reverse complement strand
GTCAAATCCCCCCGGGAGGATTCTTCAATATCCGTTAACAACCGCACCACCCCCTCTTGGAGTTCTTCTTTTTGGCGCCGTTGGTTTTCCGCTTCCCGTTGCCGTTCCAAAGATGTTTCCTGCAGGGATTGGGTAGAAGCCTCAATTTGTTCTGCCATGGCGTTAAAGGTGCGGGCCAATTCCCCTACCTCATCTTTGGATTCCACCACTGCCCGCATACTGGTGTCCCCCTCCCCCAACTTTTGGGCGGTGGTCTGTAAAGTTTTCAGGGGCTTAGTCAAAGTTCTTCCCAGCCAATAGGCAACGATCGCCGCCACTACCAGGGCCAGACCCCCCACCCCCATCTGCAGGAGGAAAGTGGTTTCCAGCAAGTCCATCAAAGCCTGTTCCTGTTTACCCCGCACCAAAAAAGCAGTCACTTCCCCCTGGCCATCACTGATGGGTTTGACCGCAATAGTAAAGGGCACACCACGGATGTCCCCCCGACCGGCCACCATTTCCGTTCCGCCACTGCGGGCTTGCTCTACTAGGGTTAAATTTTCTAGGGGCACACTGTCGGCAATGCGGGCATTACCCTGGGCATCCTCCGTTTCTAGGGCCGACACGGACAATTCCAAATTGCCAGCGGGGTTAATGGTGTAGATGGCATTGTAGCCCCCATTGAGAATCTCTAAAGTTTCCCGGACCACACTGCGGGAGCGATCGCCAAAATCAACAATGTTGCCTTGGACGCTGACGTTATAGTTATTTTCGGAGATGACTAACTCCGCCATGGTTTGGTTGGCCAGTTGGGCCCGCCCCGTCACCAGGGCAATGGCCATACCGGTACCCACCACCCCCACCACTGTCAGGGCACTGGAGGCCACAAAGGCGGTGAACTGTTTAGCTGCAATGGGGAGATTGGCCCAGCGTTTTTGCAGCGTTAAATTAGAGCGCTCCTCATCCAGAGCCAAATCATCGGTGGCGGCGGCGTATTTCAGGGTTCCCGTCCAGCCCGTGGCCTGGGAAACTCGCCTGGGGTCTGCCAATTGGGCTTCAATGCCGGCGATCGCCTGGTCACAGGTGGTGTGGAAGATTCCCTCTTCGTCTCGGATTTTTAGATCTTCGTAGGCCGCCAGGGCATCGGGTAAAAAGCCTCCCGCTTCCAAAGCACTGGCAAAACTAATTTGCGCCACCAAATCATCTGGGCGATCGCGCACAGTTTCCTTGAGGGCCAAAATTTCCGGGGGATAGGCTTGCTTTTTTTCTTCCTCCGTCAAAACCTGGGGACGGATTTCCTCTTCCTCTTCCTCGGGTAAATGGGGACCAATTTCCGCCAAGGCCTTAGCGATGGTTTCGGCATAAATGCCATCGGAGTCCAAAGTCCTAGCTTTTTGGTAATAGTGGGCCGCCTCCTGCCAAAATTCCTCTTCCTGCAGGGCCCCAGCCAAAACGATGTTGGCAAACAGATCGTCCGGAGCTCCCAGGGCAATTTTTTCTAATTCGAGGATCTCTGCGGAAAACTTGGGGGTAGTGGTGGAGCTGGCCATGGCGGTTCCCAATGGATAAACAATGAATAGAAAACTAACGGAGCAATATTAATGACTAACAAGGAGTGGAAATAGTTTTGTCAATAGACCGCAAAAAACAGGCAAATTGTCGTTTTTTCCTATTTTGCAGCCTTCTCTCCTGGGTAAACACCATTCCCCCCTCCTTGAAACCAGGTAAAGACTTGATCCACATCCAAAATGAGAATGGTTTCCCCATCTTTGTTGCCTTCTCCCAATAAAAAAGGTTCCCGTAGGGGCTTAATTTCCCCCCGTTCAAAGCTGACAATCCCCTTCAACCCTTCGGCGATCACCGCCACCTGGGCCGATTCCCCCACCAGTACCACCGCCTTAGTATTATTTAAGGTCCGGTAATTGAGAGGCTTGGCCGTGGTCGGAGACAATAAGCGGGGCAAATCCATCACCCAAAGCAAATTTCCCCGTTGATTACTCACCCCCAGCAACTCCGGTCTCACCCCAGGAATCAGGCAAAGGGAATTAAGGGGAAACGACAACACCTCCCTAGTTTTCGTCAAAGGAATAGCCACCGTTAGGGCCAAACCTAAGTCAATCCAAAAATAGTCCTCTACCATAACCCCATCACCATAGTCAGCATTGGCAAATTTTAGGAAATATAGGGCTTAACGGTTTTCATCAACTCAATGGGGCTATAGGGCTTAATTAAGTAAGCATTGCCCCCCTGCCGCAGGGCCCAAAACCGGTCATAATCTTCGTTCTTGGTGGAACAGAAAACAATGGGCACATCTTCCAGAGCTAATTCGCCGCGAATTTTGCGACATAGATCATAACCACTAACATCCGGCATAACGATGTCCAGCATGATTAAGTCCGGCACCTTGTTTTTGTCTAGCCAATCCAGAGCCTCGTCGGCATTGTTGCAAATGACCGTTTCTGTGCCCATGGATTTCAAAAGGCCCTGAACCAATAATTGGTCAGATTTGGTATCTTCCACAACTAAAACAGTTTTCACTGGTATCTCCCTAGACAATTCTTAACGATAATAATCATAAACTAGTGACAGCAATCTTGGTGATTAATTTGAGTGTGGTTTAGGCATTAGATTTAAAATTTGACTCCACAATTTAGAGCCGCCCTGAGCAGTCAATGGTATTAGTGAAATTGATTAAACCGTCATGGGATTAACGGAAATAAAGCTCTGCACTGTTTCCACCAATTCCTGGGGTTGGAAGGGCTTGCAAATATAGCCAACGGAGCCGTGCATTTTAGCCTTTACCCGGTCTAAAACCCCACTGCGGCCGGTCAACATCACAATGGGAATATGTTTGAGAGCTTCGGATTTATTGCAAATACTGCACAGTTGATAGCCGTCAATGTCGGGCATATTGATGTCCATCAAAATCAGAGCCGGTTTGGCATGCATCAAGGTGGTTAGGGCGCTGGCGGCCTGTTTAATATTGATCACCTTAAAGCCAGTGGCCTCCAGAGCAAAGCTCACTACCCTTTGGATAGAGGGACTGTCATCCACACAGGCAATGACGGGGCGATTATCCTCCTCCTGGGGGTCGTAGGGCCCCATGGAGATGATCCCTTGGTCCACTAGGGTTTTGAGAACGATCGCCACGTTGAGGGTGCTGGTGTTTAGGGATTCAGCAATCTCATACACACATGTTTCCTGTGCCACCAATTCCGGCAGTTTTTGGTAGCGGTTCAGCAAGTCGCTGGTGATGTGCTCAAGCTTACATAGCCCAGGCAAAATCGCATCCACATTGTCGGCGATCGCCCTTTGAAAAGGGGAATTGATAACAGTGCGGACCTTGAGCCAATGTTTGATCTCCTGGGTGGCGGGCTGCATCAACTGCTTGAAATCAAGATAGAGCAACAAACGATCCAAACCCACCGTTTCCTCGAACACACACACCGGCTGGGATAGGGAAAGGATTTGTACCAATGCTTCCTGGGTCAACTTAGCCAGAATGGAACGAATTTCTTGAAAGGAAAACTGCTGGGAATCCCACAACTCACAGAGGTACTGATAGTCGCTTGCAATGGGCTCTTCTAGACGGATGTTCTTCGTGGGAATATACCGCTGGAAAAGGTAACTGAGCCTTTCCCGTTGCCCCTGCTCACTCCCTGCATAATGAATGCGGCCATTGCCAAGATAAACGCGCCATTGAACATCAGGGTTAGCCTGACTATGGACAATGAGCTTACCCGAACTCTCATTAACGATGAGACTCTGCAAAACCTGATAGAGGTTCGGATTTTCAGTAACCGGCGACGCTGAGGCTTCCATAACATTAGGGGGAGGCGGCGGGGGATAGGCCAGCTCCAATAGAGTCTGATTCGTATCTGGGGAAGGAGACAGGGGAGACTGCATAGGACAACAATGGCGTTTGAGCAAAAAAGTCCATCAAGGGCGGAGTTAAACCTGTCAATTCTTATTAATTCTGTAAGTTAACCATTTTTTAATCCTAAGTTAACTTTTCATAATGAGAACAAAAAAAATTAACGAGTAGAGTCTAACCCTATCTTCTGTCCAAAATCAAGCACTACCCAATTTGTACACCAAGCATACATCCCCGAATCCTTTTTGCACCTCAATTTATGGGAAACGTCCTCTCTTAGTAGTATCTGTTGCTACATTTATTGTAATTAAATTTCAGTGTTCAACTACTTAAGTGGGGGCTCAAATTTTATTTACACAAATACCTAAGTGGAAACACAATTTTTACTTATACAAGAAGACTTTTTTTGTTATAAATAGATATTTTTTGTAGAACTAATCCACCGTAAACCACAATAAAAACAAATACCCAACCTGGATAGAATGCCAAAAACGGCCTTTCAAGTGGGACTATAAAAACACAGACTCTTTATCCTAGGCTTCGTTAGCCAGCAATTCCCGAAAACGGATTTCGTCTCGGTGTGGATCAGCGTTACTAACTTTCAAGCTCAGGCGATCGCCAGGGGAAATGGGGCGGTCAAAGCGGTGGGGTAGTTCCAGTCCCAACTCTTCCAGGAGAATTAACCCCAGACCATCATCCTCCCGTAACCAACGGAGCATCACTCCCTGCCACACCTCATTAATATTGCGCCGCAGAAATTCCAGGCTCCAGTAGCGGTTAGTTTGTCGTTCCACCAAGGTGGCCTCCTTAGAAGAGGGCATAACGCTATATAAAATTTCCTGCACTTGCTCCCCGGAAAAAGGCAACGGTTCCCCCCGCAGATAGGCCTTAATTTGAAAATGGGTAATTAAATCGGTGTAGCGACGGATGGGGGAAGTGGCTTGGGAATAGAGGTCTAACCCCAAACTGGCATGGCGACTGGGGGTAATGCCCACTTCACTACGGGGCATACAACGGCGCACCGCACATTCCCGCACGGGACCAGGCGGCAGGGACAGCAATTCTTCATCGGAAGGTAACTCTGGTTGGGGCTGGCCCCGAAATGGCACCGGGATGCCATGCTCTTGAGAGAAACGCCCCGCCACTTCTCCAGCCAGGATCATCATTTCCGCCACCAGTTGCCGAGCAACGGAGGTTTCTTGGAGATATATTTGCACTTCTTCGTCAGCGTTGACCTTGATGATGGCTTCCGGCATTTTGATAGTGATGGCCCCCTGGGATTTACGCCATTGGGCCCGCTTTTTAGCCGCCTCTGCCAGTAGGGGCAATTCTGGTTCCCCCTGGATTTTCAGCACCAGCATTTCGTCCACGTCCTCATAGGTGAGGCGATAGGTGGGCTTGACCCAACTAGGGGCAATGGTAAAATCCGTCACCGCTCCGACTTCGTCTAAAATCACCCCAAAGCTGAGGGCCACGCACCGCTGGCCCTGGAGTAAACTCATGGGTCCTGTGGCCAATTCCGGCGGAAACATGGAAATCATGCCCGTGGGGAGGTAAAGACTGGTGCTGCGCTTACGGGCTTCTAAATCTAGTTCGTCGTTGGGACTCAATAGTCGGGTGGGGTCAGCCACATGAATCCAAAGCCGATGGCCACCGTCCGCCAAGGTTTCCACACTCAGACCATCGTCAATTTCCGAAGTACTTTCATCGTCGATGGTATAGGTCTTCAGGGCGGTCAGATCGAGGCGTTCTTGGTCGGGGTCGAGGGGAGGATTGGTTAGGTAAGCATGGGCCACATCAGATACCTTGGCGGGGAATTGGTTGGGATAAGCACTACGACGCAAAAAGAGATTTTCATGGCGTTGCCAGATGCCTAATTCTATCAGGAGGTTTTGGGTTTCGTCGGTGCGGCCAGGTTTACCAAGGCTTTGCAAAATATCCAAGGCTTGGCGATGGTTTTGGTCCGGGAAAAGGATGAATTTCTCTAGGGCTTCTAGCCGTAGGCGATCGCTCCCCTGCCAAGTTACGATTTCTCCGGCCAGGACTTGGTTGACTCGGTCAATAAAACCCTGTTGCTCCTCTTCTTTTTGGGCTTGCACCCGCATTTGATGTTTGATTTCTTCAATTTGACCACTGGGGCGGGGTTCGTAACGATCGCCTTTTTGTTTGAAGTAGAGCTTATCTTCCGCTAGCAGGGCATGGGCGGCATAGCATTGGCTGGGGCTCTGGCCAGAAAACAGCAAGAAGGCTAAGTCCGCCGGGGTAATGCTTTCCCCATCTTCCACTAACAATTCCCAGGCCACCTCCAAACTAGAAGGATCGAGGTATGGTTCCACCTCCCCCAAAAAACTGGGCAAATCGTCGGTGGTATAGGGGCCGCCGGGAATTTCGAACTCCACCCGCTGGGGCTTCAGTTTATGGCTCTGGCCCTGGTGGTCAATAACCACCCAATCCTTTTTGCCGTCCGGGCGATCGACCACCGCCAACCGCCGTTCCCCTTGATGCCGAAATTCAATTAGTTTGCCTTTTTCCACCGGAATGCCTTTGCCCCGTCACAATTACTCTCCCGTTATTTTGGCACAGGGGTTACTCCCCCTTAGATTTTTCACCGCCTAATTGCTTTGATAATCGGGTTCATTACCCGGTTTCCACTTAATGTTGCAACCAATGCTGGGTTTTTGTTCCGTTGGCACAGGGCTACCTGCCAGCACTAAATCCATCGCCTGTCTCAGGTCGACTCCGGTCACAGGCAAACCATTGCTAGGACGACTATCATCCAACTGGCCCCGGTAAGCTAATTTCCCCTGGGCATCAAAGAGGAAAAAGTCGGGGGTGCAAGCCGCTCGGTAGGCCTTGGCGATCGCCTGGGTTTCGTCGTACAGCACCGGGAAGCGATAGTCCCAATCCTGGGCCATTTTTTTCAGGCCTGGGGGAGCGTCATCGGGGTACTTGGCCGCATCGTTGGCGCTGATGGCCACCATGGCTAAACCAGAGTTTTGGTAATCCTTACCCAACTGACTTAACTGGGCCTGGATATGCTTCACAAAGGGACAATGGCAACAAATGAACATCACCAGTAGGCCTTTTTCCCCCATGGCTTCCCCTAGGGTCAGGGGTTGTTCCGTCGTTACGTCCAGTAGGGAAAAATCCGGTGCTTGGGTACCGAGGGTGAGCATGGTGGAGGGAGTTAAAACCATAGTTAAAGCAGTTCGTTACATTTTGTTAATCAAAGACCCAAGCTATCATGGGGGTTGGAGTTTTTCCCCTCTGCTGGAATTTTTTTAGTTTAAAACGTCCATGAGTCATCGTCCCCGTTCCGATCGCCATTTTTTCTCCAGCCCTAGCCGCTTTTGGCACCGTTTGGGGATGGGTTTACTGGTAGCTGGCACCCTAGTTCTACC
>NZ_JADEWJ010000198.1:0-7261 GCF_015207725.1 Synechocystis sp. LEGE 06083 | reverse complement strand
ATGGTAGCGAATTTGATACACGCAATGACTAGCCCGTTTTACTTCCATGACGGGATTTTAATACTTTGGGGTTGCTTATCCCAATCGCAGCAAGCTGCGGGGTATGCGCAACCCTTTTTTAGATCAAAAGGATAAAATGGGTCAAACATAATTTTGCCTTTTTAACCCTGTAATAGGGGCTGAATTTGTTTGGCATTAATGACTTGACCTTTACTGACAACTCTGCCATTGATTGTCATAGCCGGGGTAGACATCACACCTCGTTTAGCAATTTCAATGGGGTCGGTAACATGCAAAACTTCAGCAGTCAAATTTAGATTTGCTACAGCTTCTTTAACATTTGCTTCTAATTGTTGGCACTTTTTACAGCCTGCACCCAAAATTTCAATCTTGATAGTGCTCATGGCATAACTCCTTTTTTTATGTTTTCTAATTTAGTTCATTTGAATGTCAAATTTTCTTTTTATGGAAAATTTATGAAAAAATGTAATTATATTTGCCCTAAACATCATTGAGATCGCCACCAATCCATTGCTTCGCTTGTGCGAGTGCCGCATTAGGAAACAATTTAAACTTGCTCAGAATCAGCTAATTGACTTTTGCTCAATTTAACTTTCATGATCCTTCCTTGCATAGGATTACCCATTTCAGTGAGTAACATCGTCAAATCCCTGGTCATAGTAAGGTGCTTGGGTGCCGAGCTGTCTGTCCCAAAAAGTAAAATACAGTCCATAGTGAAATCTATATTGACGATGATGAATCGCATGGTGAGCTGGACCGATAAACCAGCGGCCACACCAATGATGGGGGAAATTAGCCGGCAACCGATCGAGTCCGAGATGATTCACCACTGCCCATACAGTCATAGTGCTTAGCACCGCAATAACAGTAATAAAATGGAGAGGAACCACCAACGCAATGCCAACTAAAAACAGCACATGGGCGATCGCTTCCGGTGGATCGAAAGCAAAAGATGTCCAGGGTGTCAGATGATTTGATCGGTGATGTCCCTGATGCCACCAGCGGAATAGTAAAGGATGGTGAAACAGCCGATGCAAAAAGTAAAAGTAGGCGTCTTGGAGCACGATCACTATGATATAACTAACACATAGATACCATAGTGAATACTGATGAATGTCAGCGTATAAACGGGTAATACCTGAGTCGTATGCCGACAGGATCGATGCTGTCCCCAGTGCAAATACGACTGAAGAAAGTACCGAGAGTGCGATATCCCGTCGAATTTCTGGTGAAATCTCTCTGCAAAAAAATCGCCCGGGTGGTGGATCTCGATACGCTGGCAGCACTTTGCTGTGATCGGCAGTGGTACTTGCACAGTTGTCGATAGTGGGTCGACCAAAACCGACGGACAACAATAGGTCTATTGCCCCCGCCAGAACAAAGTATCGTGCCAGGATAATACCCAAGAAAGCCAATCCATAGAACGCAAATGAGTGGTCGATCAATTCAGTTTCCTCTCGATAGAATAATATATTGGTTTATTTGTTCTAGTTTTTCATCAGAAACAGACACGAGTGCTGGTTTTATAAGGTCTTGAGAAAACCAATCAAGTCGGCTAGATCTTCATCGCCCATTTGCCAGCGCGGCATATCTCTGTTCAACATTTTTTCGCCGTCAGGGTCTTGACCTTCGGCGATCGCCAAACGGAATTTTTCATCATCAATGAATTCATCCTTAAGGGCTGACCAACGAATGTCAGGGGCATTGATTCTCTGCATTCCCATCATCGTATGGACACCGCCACGTCCATCGGAGCCATGGCAGGAAGCACAGGTTAAGAAGCTATTACCCATCATTTCTCCATTTCCCATTATTCCTCCCGATGAAATTATGCCAGTCGCAGTGATATTCGTACCGCGATCACTTGTCGTCGTGAAATAAATACGCTCACCATTAGAGGCAAATATTTGCTGTTGGGCCATTACGGGGTTGCCATTTTGTGACGATGTGGGAACTGGCCGATATTGAGCGCTGTTAACTGTAGGCAATGGTGACATACAGGCATAGAGCAGTACTGCTGCTAGCATACTGATGAATAACCAAATGGAAATGAATTTATTTTTAGCTAGAGATCGCCTAATTAAATGTTTCATGATCGGTTCTCCATAATTGAAATAGAAGCGAAAGTGGAAACTCCTATTTTGTGTAGGAACAATTTATGAATTGCCCCTACTATTGGGAAAATTTATTGACTATTGATCTAACTAGACAGAGGTGGGTCAGTCCGATGACTCGCTTGATGCTCTAGCCGCCCCAGGGTGTGTTCAATCAAGTGGGTTAATTTCTCCGCAGCCCCGTCAACAGCTTGGTCTAGGGTTGCTGCCTGATGGGTTACCGCGAGGGCTTGGTATCCTGCGATGTGGGCTTCAATCATGCAGCGCATACTGTCATTGCCGTCCTCCTGCTCGCTGTTCTGATTACTTAGGTGAACATCAACGTTAGTGAGGCGAGTGCTGAATCGGCTCAGACTCTCTTCCACTACACTACTAACCTCAGTAGCCAGTGCTTCGTGACCTTTAATGTTATGACCGGTATTGATTTGGACTTGCATGGTAGTTTCCTCTTGTAATTGTGATGGGGATAAAAGTAAGGGGAGTTTATGAATTGCTCCTACGATAAAAAATTAAGAGTGTTAGTTTGTTTTCCGTAAATGGGGATGGGAAAACCATTGATGCAACTTCCTTAAACCGGAGGTAATATAAACTGGCTGGTCGTAGTTAAAAACACTGTAGGTTCTTTGTTTGATCCAGTCCGCAACCAAAAACCAGATGAAGGCATAACCCCAAACAATTCCTGCTAAACCCCAGCCCAGTGGGGCCATAAAAAATCCATAAACGGCAATTAGGGTTGCCACCCCTTGAGTTCCAAGTACAGCAATTAATAAAATTGGTGCTGGGGTAATTGACCAGAAAGGGCCTTTGGTACGGGTTACAAAGATAGTTAGATGGCCGGCGATCGAGAGTTTTAGATAGATCAATGTCTGCAATGTATCGCGATCAAGTTGGAAAGTCCGTTCTCCGAGGTACAACATGCCAAAGGAACTTGCTAGACCGGTCAGTCCTAAAACCGTTGCTAACCCCAGAGCCACTGGCATATTCGATCTTTCAGGACGCTTGGCGGGACGGGTGTGATCGTAGGCGATGGAGATAATTGCACCATCGTTTAACAGGGCGAGCAACACAATCATGATCGCGGTGACGGGATAGAAGTTATAGACCAGAATCGAAAGGGTCATAAACAACAAAATCCGAATCGTTTCCGTAATTCGATAAATTGCGTAGTTATTCATGCGCTGAAAGATACGGCGACTTTCCTGAATGGCTTCCACAATGACACCGAGTCCGGGGGTGAGTAGCACAATATCCGCCGCCGCACGGGCAGCATCAGTAGCCCCTGACACCGCAATGCCTGCATCGGCTTTTTTCAGGGCTGGAGCATCATTCACCCCATCCCCCGCCATACCGACCAGATGTCCCCTCTGTTGCAGCACATCGACAATGTGATATTTGTGTTCGGGAAAGACTTGGGCAAACCCTGCGGCCGCCTCGATCGCCTCGTTAGTTTGTCCAATTTGGTGTAATGGCACTTTTCCCAAAAGACTGGCATCGAGAATATCGCCCTTGAATCCGAGTTGATGGGCGGTTTCGCTGGCGATCGGCCCCCAAAAATGCGATAAAAACTGCATGACCGGACTAGTGTTCTCCTCCGTCAGTTCATTTTCCCCATCCCGCAATCGGCGATCGCCTGCCTCTTTCTGACTTAATCCCTGAAGTGAGGTGTTTAATTGTTGTTGAAGTTCTTCAAGGGGTAAATGGGAAAGAATTTCTGGATCGGCAAATACAGTCATGGTGGGATGTCTCCTGATATCTAGCAATCACCGAAAAATAAATCAGATCGTGATTCATTCAGTAATTGGGACTATCTATTGCGCTGCATTAATAATCTGAATAGTCATTTCCTCAACCTCTTTGGCAATTGCAGATAGGGCTGGATTCTGAGACAACGCCGCCAACATTTTTTCTGGTTTAATCATCCCAATCTTGGTAACATTTTTTTCTGTAAACACTGAGATTCGACAGGGTAGAGCCATATTTAGACACATATCAATGGCAAGAACCTTGGCCGCTTGCACTGGATTGCAGACTTCAAAAATTTTGCACTCTTCCGCAAATTCAATCCCTTTACTCCGCAGTGTAGCTCCCAAATCATGAATGTGTAATACTCCATAGCCATGACTCACCACCACTGATTCCAAGTCTTTAACCGCTAGATCAAATAACTTATCAGTTTCAACTATGTAATACATGAAATTGTCCTTTGATATTGACGATTTGAGCTTATCGATTAATGGATTACTAGTCCGCAAAAAAATCTCTAACCTTTGCCACAATTTGAGGATTCGTCATACTGTCAGAGGTTTCCATCCCGATAACCTTAGCACCAAGATTATTTGCTTCAAGACATTGTTTCAGCTCATTTTTAGCGCTACTTGGTCCAAAGATAAAAATAGATTCCGCATTACGAATATAGTCAATTAATTCATCATAATAAGTGTTAAAATCTTGGGTCAAAGTATTCTGCTGGCTATCATCGGCAGGAACTTGAAGTGCTTCATAAGATCCCTTCATGGGTGAATCACCAGAACGCCGAGGCTGTGTTTCTACGTCTGATAGGATTTCTTTAATCTTTTCTTCTGTTTCGGCAATCGATACAATTACAGCTTTTTTATGATCGATCCATAGCCCTAATTGATTACTCATAGCGATCACCTAAATTGATTAAAATTCTATTACAAGTTTTATCTGAACATACTTGTTCTGTCACTTACGATTAGTATGACAGTATGATGTTTGAAATAATATATATGCAATGTATGAGTTGGATGATTTGTATGAGAACGTCTTGAAACGTTACAAACTTGCGCCTATATTTATCCCATCAACCAGTGAGATCGACTGCCAAAGCACTGTCTGTTTAGGGAGTGAAAGTTAGAATGGTTATGCAGTATAAGATTAAAAAAATAGGCTGTGTGTATTGTGAGAGTGAACGGATGGTGAAGAATGGAAGAAAGAAGCTGAAGACAGAACAAATAGTTTAATAGTATTCTCGTAATGAATGTGGTCTTCGCTTCAACGAGTGTAGTGGTGCCCCCATGGCACGATTGAGAACGCCAGTGGAAAAAGCTTAGGAATCAAGGATAGGGGGTTGTATGAGGAGGGAGTCAAGACCGTTCGGGAATAGGGCAGGTGGATGCGGTGGTTTAACCATGACGAAAGACGCTACGGCAAGAAATGATAGAAGCTGGCAGGTGTTTATTTTCCCCTTAAGATGACTACAGAATGGAAGTCTGGAGAAAAATACTACTCCGGCTATGGCCATGGGGTTTATTCAGCGCTCTGCAGAAATCCTGACTTCTAGAGGCTTTCCCCAATTTACTCCTTAAGCTGACAGTGCCCAAAATCACAACCTTCCGATAACGATTCGCCATGACAGACGCAATTAATGAGATTAACCAAGCATCAGAATTGGCTTTAAGTAATGGCGATCGGCTATTACAAGTTAGCTTAATTATGATCGCAGGAAGTGTTAGTTGCTTTGGAGGAATAATAATAATTCCTACACTAAAATTCTTTTTCAGTTGGTTCACTCCGCATTCTCTAACGGAAACCTATCTGCGAGTGGTAATTGCATCTAAATCTATTCTTCTGATTTTAATTACGCTGTTTGCAATGGAAATAATGCTGTTGCTAATCCCGAACACAGAATGGCTTAGTTTAATCGAATTTTGCTTCAGTATAGGCATCACAGTGCTCAGTGGCTGGTTTTTGTCAAAACTATTTAGAGATTTTTTTGACGCCAAAATTTTAGGGATAACTTTTGCTTCTAACCCCAAAGTGAGAGGGGAATCAATTTTCCTACTCCGCTATTTGGGCGATTTTGCGATCGCCGTCACCTTAATTATCTTCTTTTGCATCAGCCATAATATCAATGTCGCTGGCATTGTTGCTAGTTTAGGCATTGGAGGGATCGCCATTGCCTTTGCCGCTCAAAAGACATTAGAACAATTTTTGGGAGGAATTGTTTTAACCCTAGATCGCCCATTTATGGTTGGGGACTATATCGGTTTATCCGATGGACAGCAGGGCAAACAAGGTACATTTGGAAGGGTTGAGAGTATTGGTTTGAGGTCAACTAAAATCCGCATTTCTGGCAAAGGCACACTCACAGTTATTCCCAATAATTCCCTCACCCAAGCTACCATTGAAAATTTTTCTGGTGCGAGGAAAATTATGTCAGTAATGACGATTACTTTTCCGGAGAAGGTATCAGTTGATGCGCAAGCATTAATTCGCCAAATCGTTATGGACAGCACAGTGGATATTTTTGGCTTAGACTGGCGTAGCACTGAGGTTGCATTTGGAGAAAATTATGCCCAAATTTCCTTTTTTATTTTAGGATCTAATGAATTGTCAATGGATTTACGAAAACAACTGCTAGATCTTGCGAGGCAACAAATTACTAAGCAACTAACACAACAGAATATTTCTTTTACTCTTAATGAGCCAACAATTTATGTGGATTCTCCAATTTCTATTTAGATACTTAAACAAAAATTTAAATAGAGGTTATTTACAAATTTTAAAAGCTATAGTTACATGGCTTAGCCTTTATTTAACTAGAATTACTAAGTCAGTAATTAAGCAATTAACTCGACCAATTATTTTATTCTTTATTAGTTCGTTAGTTTTTTTTACTCCCCTAAGTTTTGCCCAAAATTCACCTTCCAGTCCTGCCCCAAATTTTAGCAATGGCTTTGCGTCCACTAGTGAGCCCGTCGTTGTGGATGGCATTCCCCTCTTTGATTTACAAGCAGTAGATCGTTTTACTGCCAAGGATAGAGCTGACTTTGCCAATAAGATGATCAGCGAAGCTATTGCTAACTCTCAAAATATTAATTTTGATGTCAATAATGATCCCAACACTGGAGTTACTTATATTTCTCTAAATGATCAATATCTTCTCACGGTAACGGCCAATGACGTATTACCCAATTTTTCACCGCTAGAACAAGCTACTCAATGGCAGAAAATTTTAAGGACGGCCACTGCCAAAGCAAAAAAAGAGCGAACTCGTCAATATCTTTGGCAACGAAGTGTTTGGATTATGATGGCGATCGCCGCATTGATTGGCTTGCAAATTTTGCTGGGTATTTTAACTCAAAAATTTAAGCTAAAAACTG
>NZ_JADEWJ010000197.1:0-7269 GCF_015207725.1 Synechocystis sp. LEGE 06083 | reverse complement strand
GCATAGTCCCAGGCATAGCCATATTCGGGTTTATCCCGGAACGGAGCCGCCGGAGCCATCACGTTACGGTTAATATCCCCACAGGCCCCCAGGGTGGAGCCCAAATTATTCACCACGGTGGCGATCGCCATTTTCAGGTCTTTTTTGACAATGCCGTGGATTTGTAAACCTTGCCTGGTGGTCACCCGGAGAGTCTGGTTGCCATGGGTTTTGGACAGATCATCCAGGGCGGTGTAGAGTTGGGCCGGAATTAATCCCCCCGGATTACGGGTGCGGAGCATAAACTGATAATCCTTTTCCTGGCCCTTAACCCGATTATCCCGATTGTCCTGCTGGTAGGAACCGTGGAATTTCAAAATTTGGACAGCATCATCCGTAAAATAATTCGCATTATTCAACAGTTCGGTGGCCAGGGGTTCCCGTAAATAATTGCTTCTTTCCTTGATGCCTTCAACCTTGGATGGTTTACGGGGGGCGGCGGTGGGGGTGGTTACCATTAACTCTCTCTATGTAATCGACGGGAAAATCGTCCGTGGTTAATCCACAGAAAACCCTATTTTAACTTTAATAGTGGGCGAGAGATATCATTCCCTTGGTCAAGCGGCGATCGCCAAATAGTTTTCTCTCCCCAAATTTGAGAACAGCAAAACCGATTAAGTTTCAGCCAAATAGCTTAATATTGACCCCAATCAACGGACTTTCTCCCCCTTGGACCCCAAGTTACTGCCCCTCGCCCTCCTCTCCACCAAATGTTAAAAATTCTGCAAAAACTGCTCATCGGTGTTCTCACATTTTTTCCCACCATAGCCCTGGCCGGGGTGCCCAACGGGACTTGGTTATCCCAGCCCCAAATCCGTTTCTACGCCAATCGAAACGCCCTAGATCAGGTAATGAGGGACATTCAAAGCCAGGGTTACCGCCTCGTCTTCCTGGATTTTCGGGGGGTAGCGGACGATGTACAGGAACAAGTTAGTCAACAAGCCCGCAACCATAACCTTATTCCCATTGCCTGGATCCAATCCCCCCAATACCGCCGCCTCACCATTGAGCAAATTATTAACGAAGCCCGCCACACCGATGGATTACAGGTGGATGACCATTTTTTTGCTAACTATTCCGCCAGGGATTTTGAGTATTTAGCCAACCAGTATCGCAAGTTTATTTTTTGCTCCATCCAACCATTCCAAAAGAATCTTGTGCCCCGCTATGGTTGTAACCAAATTGATGTGCAATGTTATACTTCCCCCACATTTAAGCAATGTCTTAATTTGGCCAACCAACTTAATGCTGTGGTCAGTCTTTACGAAAAAGATACCTTCAAATACCGGACCCAAATAGGAGGCAAGAACTTTAATGTTTTCCTTTGGCCTTACATCAACCAACGAATTTCCGACACGGGCAACTTTCGCTAACCCAACCTGCGCCATACTAATGCGATCTGAGGCTGGGAAGCGTTCCCATGGGGGTTGTAATTGTTAGAGGCTCTTAACCATGAATATCCGGGATATTGGTGCTTTTTTGGCCGCTACTGTGATGTTAGGACAAGGGGGGTCAGTGGTGGCGGAGGTCAATTGGATTGTTAGGCCTTTGGTTGACTCAGCCCATAACACCGTTAGTTGCCTGGGCCTGTACCAAAACTATTCCCATCAGTTAACCAAAGACCAACTGATTTTATTTATTCCTGGGGAATTTGAGCAAATTGAACTAGAGCTTAGTTACGGTGGCGCAAAGCCAACCCTATCTTTGGCCGTGGGGGAAAAATCCACTTTTGGGGTGGTGATTACGGGGGAAATTTTTGCGGAATTACTCCAAGCAGAGCAGTTAACCATTAAAGGGCATCAAGCGAGTCCCACCACCAGGGAATCTGGTGCCGAGTTAATCATCGAGAGTCTCAATTTAGCGGGCATGGCGGAAGCAGTGGCTGTATTGCAAGGGGAAACCTGTGCCACGGGGGAAATTTATCAGTTCCCTGCCCCATACTTTTTGCGCTACGAAGACCCCATTGCGCCAGACCTGGTGCCCCAGCCTATGAATGTACCCAACTGGGATAAACCCCCCAGCGGTCCCCGCAATAATAATATTCAATTTCCCCGGCCTTCCCGCCAAGGCCTACCCGATACCACCGGTGGTGGTGGTACTAGGGCGATCGACGATAACAACAATGACAATCCTGACAGTCCTTTTTGAGGTTCTGGAGTCTATTGCCAAGGCTTTAATTTACGCTCATTTCATTGGTTGGGTGAACACCTCGGCTAGCCTGGGTTTGTTCCATTGACATTGCCATTTATCGTACCCACAATGTGGATACAGCTAAATTCCACTCACTTTTTAGGGATGTTCACTATGGTTAGGACTCGCATTGTCAAAGTGGGAAATTCCCAAGGTATTCGTATCCCCAAGCCATTACTCGAACAAAGTGGTATTAAGACAGACGTGGTTATTGAAGTAAAAGAGAATACTTTGATTATTCGCAATGCCCAATCCTCTAGGGAAAATTGGGAGAGTGCGTTTCGAGAAATGGCAAAACAAGGAGATGATTATCTCTTGGATACTCCAACGGCGACAAAATGGGAGCAAGCTGAATGGGAATGGTCGTAAACCGCTTTGAGGTGTTTTTAGTTAATCTTGATCCAACGGTGGGCAGTGAAATTCAAAAAACTAGTCCCTGTGTGGTGATTTCTCCCAATGAAATGAATCGTCATATTGCCACGGTGATTGTAGCCCCAATGACGACCAAAGGCAGACCTTATCCTACTCGGATTAGTTGTGAGTTTGATGGCAAGGCGGGACAAATTGTTTTGGATCAAGTCCGTACAGTGAATAAAGCCCGTTTAGTTAAAAAGTTAGGTTTACTGGATGCAGATACTCAAAGTAAGTTGTTAGCTGTTTTAGCAGAAATGTTTGCCGAATAACCACTGTTTAAAATTCATTCAAAGAGTTACTTAAGGCGGGGGAAATTTGATTTTTGTAAAAGTTCAAACTCCGGCTAGTACGGTTTTCCCTTGGTCGTTTTGTCGGTCAATTCTTGTCCTTGAGGGTCACTGGCTAGAAAATCTGCCACATCATCAAGGATTGCGTAAAATCCGGAGGGATAGAAACCAATAAGAAAGCTAGACCGGACACAGAGGGCTTTCTCTGAATCATTAACCCGGCTTCCTCTTTCCAACAGAGTTTGAGCTTTCGACGCTCCCTTCGGCAAATACACGACGGTACTTGGTCGGAAAATCACCAAAGGGATATGTGCATGGTGAAGAAATAGTGATTTCTCCATACATTGGTTAACTACCTAGGATTGTTCGACCGCATTTTCACCCTCCAGGGTGACCAATAACGGCATAATATTTTCCTCCAAGCGACCCATGCGAATCAGATCGGCATAGGTTTCCGCTTCGATGTCCAACACTGTCTGGTCAAACTTTTTGTTGGCCACTTCCTGCAATAGGGGATATTCCTGTAAGAGCAGTTTGAGTTTGTCGGTGACGCTTTGCAACTGGCCTTGGACTAATTCCTGCTTATAACGCAACCGCTCTGGATCAATGTCAGGAAATTCATCGGATTTTTGTATTTCCGCCAACACCCGCCGTAGGGCAATTTGTCGGGATACTAGCTCCGCATACTCCAACCGTTGGGGTTGATCGCCAATTAAATCCAAGCCTTTGAGCACAAATTGGGTAGTTAGTCCTTGCACCAATAGGGTGAACAGCACCACACCAAACACAATGTCGATAATGGCCTGTCTCTCGGCGATCGCCTGGGGCACACTCAAGGCCACGGCAATGGCCACAGACCCCCGTAATCCTCCCCACCACAGTACGGTTTGCTCCTGGAGGGTAATATGGGTACTGCTAATTTGATCACTCACCTTGTTGCTAATAAGGCTCAGACCAAAAACGCTCACTAAGCGAGTCACCACCACTGCGGCAATGGCAATCAAAATCAGATTGAGGTGATCCGAAAGACTGCTTAGGCCAATTTGATCACCAATGAGCAGGAAGATAATGGAATTCACAAAGAAAGCAACAAATTCCCAAAAAATGCTGACAATCAACCTGGTGCGGGGATTCATGCCAATGCGGGATCCGTAGTTGCCCAACACCATGCCCACTACCACCACACCAATTACCCCCGAGCCCCCGAGGTTTTCCGCCAAAATATAGGCACCATAGGCCGACACTAGGGTAAGGGATTGCTCCACAAAGGGCAGGTCAAATCGTTGGGTTAACAGGGATAAACTAAAACCAATCAGCAGGCCACAGCCCACCCCAATGCCGATCACTGTGACAAATCGAGCTAGGGTAGTGGACAAATCAAAAGTGCTAGTGCCCAGGGGAATGCCCACCAAAATAAGGAAGACCACCACCGCCACGCCGTCGTTAAACAGGCTCTCCCCCTCCATTAGGGTATTTAATTTTTTGCTAGCCCCCAACTCTTTAAACAGGGCAATTACCGATACCGGATCCGTGGCTGAAAGGGCCGCCGCCGCCAAAAAGGCGATCGCCAACTCCATGCCCCCCCAGTAGGAAAGGGGAAAGGCAATGCCCACCACACAGATGACCACCCCCAAGGTGGCAAAGAGGGTAATGGGAAACCAATTTTCTTTGAGATTGCGCCACTGCAAATTCCACGCCGCTTCAAATAGAAGAGGAGGCAGAAAAATTTCCATGATCAATTCCGGCGACAGATTGATCAGTTTCACATCCACAAAGGCTAGGGCCATGCCCACAATTACCAACAGCAGGGTGTAGGGAATTCTCCGCAGAATTGGCACCGTCTTGGACAGGGTCGCAATGCTTAGGGAAACCGAGAGCACAATTAGAAATTGCTCTAGGTTATAGGAAATCGAGAGGGATTCGTTGACCGCTGTATCCACGGTTTAGGCTCCTTTCTGGCTGAAATCTCCCCCATTATGGGGCCACTCCGGTCTGGGGGCAAAGTAAACCCTAGAGTTTGGGTCAATCCATGGCCGCCTCAGCAGATTTTTTCCGAGGCAAAAGTCCATTGATCCGGGGAATAACCAAAAAATAAACCCAGATGACCGTCCATTAATTCCAATTCACCAGACTAAGCTTGTCAAAATCATTGGTTTTATTCTATCATCAGTTATCTGATAACAATCTCAGGTCTATGCAAGTGAAGATCATGGCCATTAGTTTATCCCAGTTATTGACTCCAGTGCGGCCTAGACCAAAGCCCGGCCAGGACTGGCAACCAAAAAATTACTGAAATTTAGCTTCAGTTCCAGTCTGGGTTTAAAAAAATTTTAATCCGCCTCCTCAAATTGTCCCTCCCCATCTAATCACCATCTTCATCAAGGACATGCAAGCAACCTTACACCAACTAAAAGTTTTTGAAGCCACCGCTAGACATGGCAGTTTCACCAGGGCAGCAGAGGAACTTTACATTACCCAGCCCACCGTTTCTAGCCAAATTAAACAGTTATCTAAAACCGTAGGGCTTCCCCTGTTTGAGCAGATTGGCAAACGACTCTACCTGACGGAAGCGGGACAGGAACTGCTGGTCACTTGTCAAGATATTTTTCGTCGCCTAGATAACTTTGCCATGAAGGTGGCAGACATCAAGGGGACAAAACAGGGGCGTTTACGCTTGGCGGTAATTACCACGGCCAAATATTTTATTCCCCGTTTACTGGGGGAATTTATCCAAAAATACCCGGGCATTGAAGTTTCCCTCAAGGTGACTAACCATGAGCAGATTCGTCACCGGATGCAAAATAATGAAGATGATTTGTACATTGTTAGTGAGCCGCCGGAAGAAATTGACCTTAATTACCAGCCTTTTTTAGATAATCCTTTGGTGGTCATTGCCCGTCGGGACCATCCCCTAGCGGGAAAAAGCAATATCCCCATTACGGCTTTAAATGATGAAGCGTTCATTATGCGGGAAAAGGGTTCCGGTACTCGTTTAGCAGTACAAAATCTGTTCCACCGTCACTATGTTGATGTGCGGGTGCGGCTGGAATTGGGCAGTAATGAAGCAATTAAACAGGCGATCGCCGGTGGCATGGGCATTTCTGTGTTATCCCAACATACCCTGGTGTCCGAGGGAGCCCGCAGTGAGCTGGCCATTTTGGACATTGATGAATTCCCCATCAAACGCCGTTGGTACGTGGCTAACCTAGCGGGCAAACAACTGTCGGTCATTACCCAAACCTTTTTGGACTATCTCACGGCCGTTACCAAAAATATGCCGCCCCCATTTGCGGAGCAGTTAACGGCATCAAAATCCGTGGTGGAAATTTCCTAGTCCCTAGTCCATGGCTGGTTAGGAACAGTAGGTCAAGGCCAACTCAGTTGATTTGAGTACGGCCTTGGCATTGGCAATGGTGATTTTGCCTCGTTTCGCTTCTTTGTGCTAGCTGAAAGTTATTCCTGACGCAGAAGTAGTTCACTACTTTGGGATTGATTGCCCTGGGTGGCGGTCATTCTTACCCGATAAACGGTACCCGAATCTCGATTGAATTGGGGAAGATAAACAATAAATCGCCCTGTTTGATCAGCCCGCACAGTGGATTGAAAAATAGTTTGGGAAAAATTTAACACTCCGATCACATTGCGGAAAGTTTCCAAGTTGACTTCCACATTGGCATCGGGGAGGGTTTGACCCATTAAATTATCCGGTAAACGAATCACATCGTTATCGTTAAAGTTAGTGATTTCTGGCCGCAGAACGTAACCGACATTGCCGGGATCGTAGGGATAGCTTGGATTATCGATATTAATGGCGATCGCCTGATTGAATTGTCGACTAACGGAGTTTTGTCCGGAACGACTCAGGAAGACCAGCGGTCTGGCGTTAATTTGTCGGTCATTACGACCAATGCGGTAACTAGTTTCGTAAATGCCAGACTGTACCTCATTCATAGTGACAGAAAGATTCTGATTCAGCCCCTCCAATTCAAAACTGGCATTGGCCCCTGGGCTACCATAGACCCGGATTAGCAAGTCGTCCCCTTCCCGTAAAGGCTGGCGGGGATTGCTATTGGTTTCAATCCGTTCGATTATCAAACTGCTTAGGGGGGTGGGAGTAGGGCTTGGCGTTGGGGAACTGGGGTTATTAAGGCCGATATTAATGGGAGCAAAGCTGCCGTCCCCTAACTTAACTAAAGTTTGATAAACTAATCCCGCCACTTCCCCCCTGGTGGCCAAATTATTGGGATTAATTTGGTTGGTATTGGGAAAATTAACAATGATGCCCGCATTGGCCGCCCTCGCCACACTATCCAGAGCCCATTCTGGCACGGCTTGCGCG
>NZ_JADEWJ010000196.1:0-7275 GCF_015207725.1 Synechocystis sp. LEGE 06083 | reverse complement strand
GGGTATTAATGTGGCTTAAATGGCATTTTAAAGTCCTAAATTCATTTTCATTGGCTTTAAAACTTATTCACGGTATTAAAATCCCCAGAAAAAAAATTTGTGTTTTTAATTTTATTAAAGTAAGACAAAAATAAAATAATTTGCCTGGGTATAGTTACTCATGGCGATCGCCAAAGATGGGGCCAAGACAAAAACGAGGTTTGTACTAAAAAGAATTAGGCTTTAAAAGCTTGATAGCAAAGCCATACGGCAATTAGCAGAGGAAAATAGAGAGTCAGTGAACTAATTAAATCCTGTCCGATCCCCGTGGTCAGCACCGGAGTTTCAATCGGAGAAACAGTCCATTGACCAGAAAAGACCAATGAAAGATAAATAAATGTGAATTTTTGCTCAACAGCCGGAAACTAGCCCAATTGCGTAACCAAACTTAACGAAATTGGCCAGAGGCACCCAAGGATGGAGACCGACGACGACGGGGAGATGAAGAGCCGAACTGATTGCTAATGTCGCGAAAAATATCCCGACGAACCACTGGATAGTCCCCCACCCAGAGGTCTAGCTGGGGTAGATAGAGGTCACTTAATTTGCCAACCCTCTCCAACTCAGCATTTTTAGAGAACAACAACATTTCCGCCACCATGCCCGGCCGAATTGCTTTGTACGTTTTCTGTACAGGAGCCTGCACCACCGCCGAAAATCCCTGGCGATCGCCGACCTCCAGGTTAATGCGCCGCTCAATATTTTCCACCAGCACCAACTGCCCAAACTGATCCGCCTGCTGGGTTTGACTAATTAATTCTTCGGTGATGAAAATGTCCAGCACTTCCCCCCGCCAAAAACCCACATAGGGAAAACGACGGTATTGATTATTCCTCACACTGGCCACATAAACTGGACACCAAAGCCAATACATGCCGCCGATAATGAAACAGACCAATTCCACTCCCTGGGCTCCGTGCCCAAAAATTAAGCCCACAATCCAAATAGAAACCACAATTAAGAGGGAGATCAGTAATCTGGCTAAAAGGTTATAGACCTTACCCCAGGCATAGGAATACTGGGCACCAGTAGCAATAACAGGTACCACTTGGTCAAAGGTTTCTTTAGTAAGGGGAATGAGCATGGTAGGGGAAGCAATGGGCTATGGGGTGTATTATATCGAGCTTGGCTAAATGATTCCCCCCCGATCCCCGCCATCTGAGGCAAAGTTTTCCCGGGCCATATTTTGATAAGATTGGCTACAAGTTAGCCACTAACTTTGTACTATCCCGCATCAGGTGCGTAACTCCTATGGCTCTTGGCTATGTTGCCCTTGTCCTCCACGCCCATCTTCCCTTCGTTCGGCACCCAGAAAGCGATTATGTTTTGGAGGAGGAATGGTTATACGAAGCCATCACAGAGACCTATATTCCCCTTATCCATGTATTTGAAGGTTTGAAGCGGGATGGGGTAGATTTTAAAATTACCATGAGCATGACGCCGCCGTTGGTTTCTATGCTCCGGGATCCCCTGTTGCAAAGGCGTTATGAAGCCCATTTATCCTTGTTGCAGGAATTATTAGAAAAAGAAATTGTTCGTAATGAACATAACGGTCATCTACAGTATTTAGCCAATTTCTACGCCCAGGAATTTGCCACCATTCGGGAAACTTGGGAGCGTTACGACGGGGATTTGGTCACAGCTTTTAAACAGTTTCAAGACAGCAATAATCTGGAAATTATTACCTGTGGTGCCACCCATGGATACTTTCCTTTGATGAAAATGTATCCCCAAGCGGTGTGGTCCCAAATTAAGGTAGCTTGCGAACATTATGAAGAAAACTTTGGGCGATCGCCAAAGGGCATTTGGCTGCCGGAGTGTGCCTATTACGAAGGGGTGGAAAGAATGCTGGCCGATGCGGGTCTGCGGTATTTTCTGGTAGATGGCCATGGCATTTTATACGCCCGTCCCCGACCCCGGTTTGGCACCTATGCCCCCATCTTTACTGAAACTGGGGTGGCCGCCTTTGGCCGGGACCATGAATCTTCCCAACAGGTGTGGTCTTCCCAGGTGGGTTATCCAGGGGATCCAGTTTATCGAGAATTTTATAAAGATTTGGGTTGGGAAGCGGAATATGAGTACATCAAGCCCTACATCATGCCCAACGGTCAGCGGAAAAATATTGGCATCAAATATCACAAAATCACCAGTCGGGATGGGGGACTGTCGGAAAAGGCTTGGTACGATCCCTACTGGGCCAAGGAAAAGGCCGCTGAACACGCTGCTAACTTTATGTACAATCGCCAGCAGCAGGTGGGTCACCTAGCGGGCATTATGGGACGTCCTCCCCTGGTCGTGTCCCCCTACGATGCCGAACTGTTTGGCCATTGGTGGTACGAAGGCCCGTGGTTTATTGACTATTTATTCCGCAAATCCTGGTTTGATCAAGACACGTTTGAGATGACCCATTTGGCGGACTATCTGCGGGGGAATCCCAACCAACAGGTTTGTCGTCCTTCCCAATCCAGTTGGGGTTATAAAGGTTTCCATGAATATTGGCTTAATGAAACCAATGCTTGGATTTATCCCCACCTACATAAAGCTGCTGAGCGTATGATCGACTTGAGTTATCGAGAGGCGGTGGATGAGCTGGAAGAACGGGCTTTAAACCAAGCGGCGCGGGAATTGTTGCTGGCCCAATCCTCCGACTGGGCGTTTATTATGCGGACGGGAACCATGGTGCCCTATGCGGTACGCCGTACCCGTTCCCATCTGTTGCGCTTTGATAAATTGTTTGATGATATTCGGGCTGGCAAGGTGGATGCGGGTTGGCTAGAAAAGGTAGAAGTTATGGACAATATTTTTCCTAGCATCAACTATCGAGTTTATCGACCGATTTAAACTTAAATTATGTAATGTTTAAGTTTTATTCTCGAAAATTCTTGCGGGGTTTAGGATTATTCTTACTGATAGTTAGCCTCATGGTTGGCACAGTTTTGCTGTGGGAAAATTCCCTCGCTTCCCCCACTAAAGTTCGGGGAGTTTGGTTGACCAATGTCGATAGCAATGTGCTTTATGATTCCGCTCAATTAAAAACGGCGATCGCCGACTTGAAAAGCACCAATTTCAATACCCTGTACCCAACGGTGTGGAACGATGGCCATACCCTCTATCCTAGTGCCGTGGCCCAACAATGGTTAGGGCAAAGTCAAGATCCCAAACTAGGCGATCGGGACATGTTGGCGGAGGTAATTAGCCTAGGCAAAGAAAAATCTTTGCGGGTTATTCCCTGGTTTGAATTTGGCTTTATGGCCCCGGCGGAGAGTGAGTGGATCAAAAACCATCCCCATTGGTTGACCGCCAATGCTCAGGGGGAAACTATTTGGCTCGAAGGGGGCGTTATCCCTCGGGTGTGGTTAAATCCTCTCCATCCCGAAGTACAACAGCTAATTACTGCCTTATTGGTGGATTTAGTCCGTCGTTATGATATAGATGGCATTCAATTGGACGATCATTTTGGTTATCCCTACAATTTTGGTTATGACCCCATCACTGTTGAGTTATACCGCCAAGAGACAGGCAATGAACCGCCCCCGGCCCCTGAGTTAAACCTGAATCAAAACTGCGTTAGCTCCGACCCCGTTTGGCAACAATGGACCGATTGGCGATCGGCTAAAATTAGTCGCTATGTCCAGAGTTTAGCGCCCATTTTAAAAGCAGTAAAACCGGATTTGATCATTTCCATTTCCCCCAATCCCCAAACCTTTTCCAAAAATTGCTTTCTGTTAGATTGGCAAACTTGGCATCAAGCCGGAGTGGTGGATGAGTTGGTTCTACAGATTTACCGAGAAAAACAAGCCTCTTTTACCGGGGAATTACAACAATCTTTAGTACAACAAACTAAAACAGAAATTCCCGTAGTAGTGGGCATCCTAAGCGGATTAAAAAATCGTCCCATTCCTCCCCAAAGAATTCAACAGCAAGCCCAATGGGTTGATGATCAAGGTTTTGCTGGCACCTCTTTCTTTTTCTATGAAAGTTTATGGAATCTGGAAGCGGAAACCAGCCCTAATCCCTTCGGTTTACGGCAACAGTGGCAAAGATTGTATCGACAGCTCAACCGTTAACTTGATCGCTCATTGGGTAACAACTGGGAAGATTTAGAAAAGTGACTAACCCTTTGAGAAAGTGCTTGAAAAGCTCTCCTGACTACCCACGCTTGGGGATAGATTGGATACAAATCCTCCAGCCCCAGGTAATTTAGGGGAAAACTAAAGCTTCACCAACAAGTTCTAAGTAATCGCCGTTTCCATTTCCCGATCAAAGTAGTAAAAGCGGTGAGCATCAACCACAAACTTAACTGAGTCTTTTTGTTTAATATTTACCCTGGGGTCAATGCGGGCCACAAATTCTGTGCCGGCGGCGGTTTGGGCATAAACAATCAATTCATTCCCCATCATTTCCACTAAGTTGATAGTGGCGGGTAATTCCAGTGGCTCAATTTCTAGCGGTAAGTACTGGGGATGGTAAATATTTTCAGGGCGAATACCGAGGATAACGGCACGATCGCCGTTTTTAGCTACGGTTTCTGGTGATGGTAGGGCCACACCATCTAAATTGAGTTTTTCTTCCCCTGCTTGACTTGATCTTTCTACCTGAAAGAAGTTCATGGCAGGACTGCCAATGAAACCGGCCACAAATAGGTTAGCGGGCTGATTGTACAAATTAGCAGGGCTATCCACCTGTTGTAGAATGCCATCCTTCATCACGGCAATACGATCGCCCATGGTCATGGCTTCCACCTGGTCGTGGGTAACGTAAATGAAGGTGGTGGTCAGATCGCTATGGAGTTTGCTGATTTCTTTGCGGGCCTGCACCCGGAGCATGGCATCCAAATTGGAAAGGGGCTCGTCCATCAAAAATACGGAGGGTTTACGCACAATGGCCCTACCCACTGCCACCCGTTGCCGTTGCCCCCCAGACAATTCTTTCGGTTTGCGGTGTAGTAGTTTTTCAATGCCCAATTGTTCAGCGGCACCATACACCCGTTGCTTAATTTCGTCTTTGGACTTGCCCTGTAAATCGAGGCTAAAGGCCATATTGTCATAGACGCTCATGTGGGGATAGAGGGCATAGGACTGGAACACCATGGCAATGTCCCGATCTTTGGGGGATAGTTCATTTACCCGGCGATCGCCAATGCAAATTTGCCCTTGACTAACGGTTTCCAGCCCGGCCAAAAGTCGTAGAGAAGTGGTTTTGCCACAACCGGAGGGCCCCACAAACACCAAAAACTCCCCGTCTGCAATCTCCAAATTCAAATTATTAACGGCGACATAATCATCAAACTGTTTAGTTACCTGTTCAAAACTGACACTAGCCATAGGCAAAAATTACGATACAACAAAAAAATCAAACGGTGAAAACTAACTGGTGCAATCCCGTTCATAACTCCCCGGCAATGGGGAACCCGGGGCGACCACAGAGGACGGCTCAACCACTGCAACTAGTGGGAAAAATAGGCTCGTCGGCGCTGGGCCGCCTGTTTAAATGCCGCTACATATTGGTCATGGCCACCAGGAAAAGCCACATTAATTTTCAATGGATCTTCCCGATCCCGCATATCCCCAGGGCCTGCCACCACTTGGGTTTGCCCTGCCACGGTTTCTAGTTGTAGGGGTTGACGGTTTTTCACCTCCCCTTGGGAACTGTCCACATACACCACTAAGTTACCCTGATTTCCCAAATCTCCCAAGTCTTGGATCAATTGCAAAAATTGGCGATCGCTTCCGCCGCGTCGAATTTCCCCGGTAGTTTCATCCACCTGGCTAGTGATCGTATCCCCGACCCCAATGATCAGGGGCATCAAGTCCAGATCAAATTTCGTTTTCACCAAATGCAACAAGTCCTGGTGGGATGGGGGGGCTTGGCGAGCACTAAAACTTTCCCCCAAAGGATATTGCCCCGTCCGATTGTGGTAGTAACGGTTCAACAAGGCCAAAACCCCCGCTTCTTTCACTCCCCCCCGCAACATAAACTGAAAGTCAGTGGTGCCGGAATCCCCCGCCTTGGCCCAACGAATAATTTCCTTACCCTGTTCATCCCGGCCCAAATTAGGGGCATAGTGGACGAAAAAACTGTTACCCAAACCCTGACCCACTGCTTCTGCCATTAGTTGGTCCAATAATTGGGCCATGGTTTCCTGTAAATCCCGGTAAATTTGCGGAGTGTCCTGTAACAAATTAGCCAAGGTATTTAAATTCGCTGTGGGGGAAGCCACATTATCCAAAACCGAAGCATCGATGCCCATTTGCGACTGCTCCGGGGACAAGGAATGGTGGCGATCGCCAAAAAAAGTCTGTAAGCAATTGGTAATTCTCTGGGGCACCGCCGCTAAAAATTCCAACTCCGTTTGCCCCACGCCGGGATGACTCACCTTGCCATGACGATCCTGCCATTGTACTCCTCCGGCCGCCAAGCCAGGCAAATATAAACCCTCCTGTTGCACAAAAGATACATCCCCAAAGGCCCGTTCCACAATGCCCTGTACTCCTCTTTTTCCCACATGCTCCCCATTGGTCAACACATAAAAATGGTCAGCAAAGAGAGTGGTGGCCCGGACATAATCAGCATCAATCCGACGGCTGAGGGGGTCTTGCACTAACTCCATGCAAACCCCATCCAGGTCTTGGACAATGAGTAAATTTTCAGTTTGGACTAAGGTTTGACAAAAAGCTCCATGGTCGAGGGAGAAACGTTGTTGGTGTAATACCATTATTAATTTGATTAATTTTTCGCATCTTGACTGGACTATCAGCGGCGTAGGGGCAAAATAGGACTGTCCGTGCCCCGGCTTAACAACTCGGTAAAATCCGCCACTGGTAGAGGACGACTAAAAAGATAGCCTTGCAACTCGTCACACCTCATGTCCGCAATGGTATCGTATTCTGCCCAGGTTTCCACCCCTTCGGCAATGACCCGCAACTCCAGTTCGTGGGCCAGGTTGATAATCGAGGCGGTGATAGTTTTGTTTTTGGCGTTTTGATCAATGTGACGAATAAAGCTTTGATCTATTTTCAGAACGTCAAAGGGGAACTGCTGCAAATAACTCAGGGAAGAATAACCAGTGCCAAAGTCGTCGATCGCCACGCTGAAGCCCCCAGCCCGGAGCCCATTCAACTGGTCAATGGAATCCTGGACATTTTTCACCAAGAGGGTTTCGGTTAATTCCACTTCCAATTGTTGGGGACTAACATCATATTTTTGGGTGCCGAGCCGCAAAATAGAAATCAGATC
>NZ_JADEWJ010000195.1:0-7317 GCF_015207725.1 Synechocystis sp. LEGE 06083 | reverse complement strand
GAATCTGGATATTTGTCACTCCAAGAATGCACCACAGAACGTTTGCAAATTATTGCTGAAGCATTAGGAAAAAGTATTGTTTTAGATTATTATGAGCGCGAAGTTTCTAGCTTATTTGACAAAATTAAACCTTTCACAACAGCCATTCAAGGTAAAAATCCCCGTCCTCCAAAAGAAAAAGAATTATTGGGCTATATTGGTGGTTTATTGTTAATTGAGCAAAAAGTTTTTGGTATTGTTGAAGTGGGAGAAAAACCTGATCCTATTTGGGATTTTCCCGAATTAGACCGTCTCTACTTACGCCTAGAAGATGAATACGAGTTGCGAGAACGTTGGCTAGCGTTGGAAAAAAAACTAACCTTAATTAGTAGAACAATGGAAACAGCCCTAGCAATTCTACAAAGAGATAGTAGTCATAGAGTTGAATGGTATATTGTTATTTTGATTGTAATTGAAATTATTCTAGCTGTCTATAGCTTGCTTAACTAAAGCTTTGAAACATTGCTCAGTGGAACTGAACAAATTTTGTATATAAAAGAAAGATAACCACAAAGATTAAAAAATTTAACTTTCTTTAAAGCTTTCTTAATTTGTCCACTAATGCTCTGTCAACTCTGTTTAACTGCTGAGTTGATTATTGGGGATGCCGTTTAAATTAATTGTGAAATGTAACGATATTTACCAATCTAAGTAGGGAATTTTAGCGAAGGGAATAGACCCCAGTAACTTTTACTAGGGGTTTCTAAGCTGGCGATCTTTCCCTAATCTTGACTAATGTGGAGGTCAACTTTTTGCTGTTTCTGCTGCCATGGGCAATTGCTGATTATTGATCGCCCACGAAAGGATTGAGCAAACAAACCCCAGTGCCAACAAAGTCTTTAACATTACGGCTAACTAGGGTCAGTCCATAACTGAGAGCAGTAGCAGCAATTTTTTTATCTAGGGCGTTATGGGGATTAGGGACTCCTAATTTTCCCCAAATCTGAGCTTCAAAGATGGTGAAATCTAGGATCTGGTCAGCGTAATCTGCAATTACAATTTCCAACCACTCCTCCAGTAAATTAGCTTGTTGATTATTCCCTCGATGCCTGATTAATTCCACACGCCGCCGCAATTCTGCAATGGTAATCATACTCAAATAGAGATGCTGAGCTTGCTGAAAAAATGCTAGTACGCCGGGGTCAGCCCTATCTTGCTTCCGTAGTTCACTAATAACGTTGGTATCAATCAAATATTTGACTGGCTCTGTCATCCTGTATTCGCTCAAAATCTGAGTCATTGCCCACATCGGGAATTTGGCGAAGCACCTCCGCAAAGGGCTTTCGAGGAGGTTGCAATAGGGCCTGCTCTAGGATTCTGCGGTGCTCTGCTTCGGCACTGATGCCATGTTGCCCCGCCCGCTTTTTCAGGGCTACCACCACTGCCTCATCAATATTGCGGACAATTAAATTAGCCATCCACTACCCCCAGCTCATAACAAACTCTTGCTTTTGGTCATCACCCAGATGATAGCTTTTTAACCGAATGGTAATATTCCATTAAATGTTGGGGAACATAGAACGGGCTAGATCTCCTAACCCAGAACGAAAAGATCGCCAATTCAACGTCGAAGCAATTTAGATTACCCTAGAGGAGAAGTCCTTCTCCTTTTACACCATGGCAACCTTTGAAGTAGATCCAGTCAAAATCCTGGAGAAGATAGATTCCCGCTTAGAACGGTTGGAAGCTGGTCAAGCTGAAATGAAAACGGCGATCGCCACCATTGACTAGAAGGTGACCGACACAGGCAAACGCCTTGACTCCATTGAAACCAGAGTTGGCAGTCTGACAGGCTGGATTATTGGCATCCTCTTTGCCCTAGTGGGGGGATTGCTGGGATTACTGGGCAAAGTGACTTTTTTCCCAATCTTTGAAGATGAATCGCAATACAGTACAAATTATACTCTTGAGAATCGTCTGTAATCTTTATATCTGACTTTTTAGGTTAGCTAATCATTTTCTTCAGCAAAGCCCCGTATCAGACGATTTGGGACATGGTGGTAATTTTCAGAATTTATTAATTGATAATAATTAGTAATAATTTGTGTTGAGCGATGGAGAGTTGGAAAAATTCCACGATACAATTAGGTTTGTGATAGCTATTCAATATTTTTTTTAGGAATGATTGAATGAAAATTAACCGTCATGGGCAAACAAAAGTATTAACAGGGCAGGAATTACATGACCTTTTTACGGTGGGATTATTGACTCCCCGAGATCGCCTACTGTTGGGATGAACCCACAAATAGATAAGAACAGTCATTACGTCCTTATGAGCTTGACCAGGCTCTTCAACTTTTGTCCCCGTAATGAGATGCTAGCCTCTATAAAGTCCTCAATTAAACTTGAATCTTTCTAAACAATATGGGTGCAAGAATGTCATATCCATCTCAACCATCTGCTGAGCGCTCCATAACGACCTTTGATGAGTTTGTGCGATTAGCTGATTACTCTCTGATGGACACCTTAAATGCTGATCCCGATGCCATGGGAGATGGAGACGATCGCCGTGCCCGGCAAGTTTTTTCTGGTCATTTCGTACCTGTAACACCCACACCGCTTGCGGAACCAGAATATGTAACCCATAGCAGCACTTTTTTTAAGGAACTTGGGTTAAACGATAGACTGGCACTTGACGACAAATTTCGCCATATATTTTCTGGTGATATTTCTGCTGCCCATGAGCCTATGCGTCAGGTTGGCTGGGCGACTGGTTATGCACTGTCGATTTATGGCACCGAATATATTCAACAATGTCCATTCGGTACTGGTAATGGTTATGGAGATGGTCGAGCGATATCTGTATTTGAAGGAATAATCAATGGCCAGCGCTGGGAAATGCAATTGAAAGGTGGCGGACCAACGCCTTATTGCCGTGGTGCGGACGGTCGAGCAGTACTACGTTCAAGTGTGCGTGAGTTTTTAGCACAAGAATATATGCAGGCTTTGGGTGTTCCAACATCACGCTCTTTGACACTTTATGTTTCTAAATGTGAGACTGTTACCCGGCCTTGGTATTCCCAAGACTCCTACTCCATTGACCCTGATATTTTAGTAGACAATCCTGTAGCCATTTCAACTCGTGTTGCACCATCCTTTTTGCGCGTTGGTCAACTGGAATTATTCGCCCGTCGCGCTCGCAGCAATGCTCATCCAAAAGCATTAAAAGAGTTACGCATGATAGTGTCTCATTTAATTGAGCGAGAATACAAAAGCGATATTAATCAAAGTCTTAGTTTTGCAGATCAATTGGTTGAGTTAGCTAAGCTATTTCGGCAGCGTCTCACGACCCTGGTGGCTAATTGGTTAAGGATTGGTTACTGTCAGGGTAATTTTAATAGTGATAACTGCGCTGCTGGTGGCTTTACCCTCGACTATGGACCATTTGGGTTTTGTGAAATGTTTAACCCTGGGTTTCAGCCTTGGACTGGGGGCGGACAACACTTTTCATTCTTCAATCAGCCAGTTGCAGCAGAGGCGAATTATCATATGTTTTGGAAATCAGTTAGGCTACTACTCACAGAAGATGCTAAGGCTTTAGAATCTTTTGATCAAGTACGTTATGGCTTTGCAGAAACAATGCAAGAGCAAGTTCAAAAAATGTGGAAAGCAAAACTTGGCTTGACTGAATATAACCCAAAGCTGCTTAAGAAACTAATAGAGTTGATGACTGAATCACAGGTGGATTACACCATATTCTTCCGCGAATTATCTCATATACCAGACCATATTTCACCATTGAAAAAGAGCTTCTACGTAGAAAGTTCACAACAACTCGAAGAGCAATGGCAATCTTGGCTAAAAAGCTGGCGTGACCTCGTCACGAAGGATAATGATTTGGCTGAGATATCAGCGAAAATGAAACAAGTCAATCCCAAATATACATGGCGGGAGTGGTTGATTGTCCCTGCTTACCAACAAGCAATGCAAGGTGACTACACCTTGGTTAGAGAGTTGCAAGAAGTACTTAGCCGTCCATATGATGAGCAGTCAGAAGAAATAGAAGATAAATACTATTCTCTAAGGCCTAAGACATTTTTTAACACTGGTGGCGTGTCGCACTATAGTTGTTCATCTTAATGATGACGTGCATCCCGAACTCATTAAGATGCTATTAAGCGTCAATTACAAAGTGAGTGATCTAAATTTTCCTCTTTATACAAAATTTAGATCGCTCTCGAGCAATGCTGAGTGCTGGATTGCCAATGTAAGTCAGTAACTGGGTTCCAGCCTCTAAAATTTATAGTTTCATTTAATTTGGTCCCAAAATACCGATGATTCCGGGTCGCTACAGATAACGGAGAAGGCCAGAGTGATTAATTTACAAGAAATCTTCTCATTTTATTCATGGAGCATGTTATGAGTTTTAGAAGCGTCAATTAAGATCATCGCTCAAAATATCGAATAAAAACTATAGCAATTTTTGGTTGTGCGAAATATAGCAAAACCCTTATAAGCAAAGCTTTACAGCCTTTATAAATTACCTCGTTTATATAAAAATATAATAAATAAAGCTGAGCAAGTTGCAGATAATAGAACAAGATTTTTTAGGTTTTATTTAGACTAAGTGCGTAATCATGCAGACAAAATCAATTAAACAAAATAAAATATATGTATTAGCTAAGTCATTCTTTTTAGGGTCTTTAATATGATTTCTTGATTGACCAAATCTATGGTCGTTGTTGCAACGTCTTTCATTTTCATTGTCGGTATTGTTGGCAGCCTAAACCAAGCTCACGCTGTCACTTTTGCCACATGAAATCACTTTACAACTGGCACGGATACAGTCATTAATATTTATACTTCTACTGGCATTTCTTTTTCCTAATCGCCCAATGAGGGGATTTTTTGGCAATTGGACTACATCCCTACAGTGAGTACTTTTTAGCACCCTGAGATTCTCATGTATCAAGGGTTTTGTCATAACTTTTCCAGATTGAAAGCCGCTACTTAATTGAATAAAAACTATAAAGGGCTATTGCAGTGAATAACCAAAGTGATTCCCAAGATTCTATCCCCCAATATGATGCCCATATTATTCCGGCTGAATCCGCCGCACGTCAGCATCGAGAAGGTAAAGACTTTGGCCATACCTCCCATGTCACAGCCGATGGTGAATTGAGTGAAGTAAGCCATGGTTATACGGTGGATAAAGAAGGTTTGCTCAATAACTACGCAGTCGAGACAGAAATGTACGTTGATGTCCCTGGAGATATGCAAGAGGAAACTGCCCAACCTTTGCCAGATTGACCCTAGACCAACAAGAGATAGTCCTCAATGTTTCTCCTGCTGTAGTTGAAGAATGGCGATCTCTTACTGTTCAAAAATAATCCCGTGTAGCAAATTTTTATGCTGTGAACGCTCGATTCAAACTGTACAAATACAATTTAATGTCCTGAATGCCATTTGATTAGTTATCTCTCTTTAACTCCTCCCTAAGTTATGCAACAGATAAAAACCAGAACCCTTACGCCACAACTTCTGAGCAAAATGGATGCCTACTGGCGAGCTGCCAACTATCTATCGGTGGGGCAAATTTATTTGTTTGACAATCCTTTGCTGAAACGTCCGCTCACCTTGGCAGACATTAAACCGATGCTGCTGGGTCACTGGGGTACAACTCCTGGGCAGAATTTTATATATGTGCATTTGAATCGGGCGATTAAAAAATACGACCTCGATATGATCTACGTCTCTGGTCCCGGACATGGGGGGCCAGCGGTTGTGGCGAACACCTATCTGGAAGGCACTTACAGCGAGATTTATCCCAACATTAGTCAGGATGAAGTCGGACTGCAAAAGCTCTTTTTACAATTTTCCTTTCCCGGCGGTATTCCCAGCCATGCCTCACCGGAATGCCCCGGCTCAATTCACGAAGGCGGCGAACTGGGCTATTCCCTTAGTCATGCGTTTGGGGCGGTGTTCGATAATCCCGATCTGGTTGTGGCCTGTGTCGTAGGCGATGGTGAGGCAGAAACTGGTCCACTGGCAACGGCATGGCATTCCAACAAGTTTCTCAACCCTGCCACCGATGGTGCGGTACTGCCGATCCTCCACCTCAACGGCTACAAGATTGCCAATCCAACCATCCTCGCCCGCATTGAGCCAGAAGAATTAGACCAGTTGCTGCGGGGAAATGGCTGGATTCCTTATTACGTGGAAGGCCATGAGGCAGAATTAATGCACGAAGCGATGGCAACGACCCTCGATCAGGCGATCGCCGACATCAAACAGATCCAGCATGAAGCTCGTGACAATGGCAATACCAAACGCCCGCGCTGGCCGATGATTGTGCTGCGATCGCCTAAAGGTTGGACGGGGCCAAAATGGGTGGACGGCGTTCAGATCGAAGACACATTCCGTTCCCATCAAGTACCGCTCTCCGATCCGCGATCGCATCCCGAACATCTCAAGCTTTTGGAAGACTGGCTGCGGAGCTACCGACCCGAAGAACTTTTTGACGAGTCAGGACGATTGAAACCGGAATTAGCTGAACTAGCACCGAAAGGCGATCGCCGTATGGGGGCAAATCCCCACGCCAACGGGGGCATGCTGCTACGCGACCTGATCATGCCAGACTTTCGGGACTACGCGGTGAATGTACCGGCCCCCGGATCGGTTCAAGCTGCCGATGCCCATGAACTGGGTGTGTTCCTGCGAGACGTAACCAAGCTCAACCAAGAGCAGCGCAATTTTAGAATTTTTGGCCCCGACGAAACCCTCTCCAACCGTTTGAGCGCCGTATTTGAAGTAACAGATCGCCAATGGGATGCCCAAACCCAAGCTAACGATGAGTTCCTTGCCGCCGATGGTCGAGTGATGGAAATGTTGAGCGAGCATCAATGTGAAGGCTGGCTAGAAGGTTACCTACTCACGGGGCGACATGGGCTGTTCAACTGTTACGAGGCGTTTATCCACATCATCGACTCGATGTTTAACCAGCACGCCAAATGGCTAAAAGTAACGGCAGAGCTACCATGGCGACGACCGATCGCCTCTTTAAACTATTTACTGGCTTCCCACGTTTGGCAACAAATGCACAACGGCTTCACTCACCAAGATCCCGGATTTATCGATCACGTTGTCAATAAAAAAGCCTCCGTCGTGCGTGTTTACCTACCGCCCGATGCCAACTGCCTGCTGTCGGTTTGGGCATTGTCTGCTTAGGGAGTGAGAGCTAGAATTGTTACGCAGTATAAGGTTGAAAAAAATGAACTGTATCTATTGTGAAAGTGAACGGGTAGTGAAAAATGGAAGAAAGAAGCTGAAGACGAGACA
>NZ_JADEWJ010000194.1:0-7329 GCF_015207725.1 Synechocystis sp. LEGE 06083 | reverse complement strand
CCGTTATGGAGGCAAGGTGGGGCTAACCACACCGTTCCCAGCGCCGTTAACCCCTTTCTCCATCCCCTAGGCATCTTGCAGAAATCCTGGCCGCTCGTTACAATCCTTCAAAATATTCTCACTTTGTAAGGGATAATGGATAAAACTTGACTCTGTCCGTCTTGTTCGGTTAACACAACCTATAGACAAGGGTTTTATTTACCCAACGCAGAATAAAAATTAAATCGTCTTTTAAGACACAAAACACTATTCGTTACTAGAAGGAGCGTCAATGGGACTACCTTGGTATCGCGTTCATACAGTTGTCCTGAATGATCCAGGGCGACTCATCTCTGTCCATTTAATGCACACAGCCCTTGTAGCTGGCTGGGCTGGATCCATGGCTCTCTATGAGTTGGCCATTTTTGACTCCAGCGATGCTGTGCTCAACCCCATGTGGCGGCAAGGCATGTTTGTGTTGCCCTTCATGGCCCGTCTCGGTGTCACCAGTTCCTGGAATGGCTGGAGCGTCACTGGAGAAACTGGTTTGGATCCCGGTTTCTGGTCCTTTGAAGGGGTAGCCGCTGCCCACATCGTCCTCTCTGGTCTGCTGTTCCTAGCTGCCGTATGGCACTGGGTTTTCTGGGACTTGGAATTATTTGTTGACCCCCGTACCGGTGAATCTGCCTTAGATTTGCCGAAAATGTTTGGTATTCACCTTTTCCTCTCCGGTTTACTCTGCTTTGGCTTTGGTGCCTTCCACCTCACCGGTGTTTGGGGCCCTGGGATGTGGGTTTCCGATCCCTATGGCTTAACGGGCCATGTACAACCAGTAGCGCCGGAATGGGGACCATCAGGTTTTAACCCCTTTAACCCAGGCGGAGTAGTAGCCCACCACATTGCCGCTGGTATTGTCGGTATTATTGCCGGTCTTTTCCACCTTACGGTACGGCCTCCTGAGCGCTTGTATAAAGCTCTCCGCATGGGGAACATTGAAACCGTATTGTCCAGCAGTATTGCCGCTGTATTTTTCGCCGCTTTCGTTGTGGCCGGTACCATGTGGTACGGCAACGCCACCACTCCCATCGAACTTTTTGGCCCTACCCGTTACCAATGGGATAAGGGTTATTTCCAAGAAGAAATTCAACGACGGGTTGATGGCCAGTTAGCTGAAGGTGCTTCCCTATCTGAAGCCTGGTCTACTATCCCTGAAAAGTTGGCTTTCTACGATTACGTTGGTAACAGCCCCGCCAAAGGTGGTTTGTTCCGTACCGGTGCCATGAACAGTGGCGATGGCATTGCTCAAGAATGGATTGGTCACCCAGTCTTCAAAGATAAAGAAGGTCGGGTACTGGATGTCCGTCGTATGCCCAACTTCTTTGAAACCTTCCCTGTCATCATGACCGATGAAGATGGAGTTGTGCGCGCCGACATTCCTTTCCGTCGTTCCGAGTCTAAATTTAGTGTCGAACAAACCGGTGTTACCGTCAGCTTCTATGGTGGTGCCTTGGATGGCCAAACCTTCAACAATCCTAGCGATGTGAAGAAATTTGCCCGGAAAGCCCAATTGGGTGAAGCCTTTGACTTCGACACTGAAACCTTTAACTCCGATGGTGTGTTCCGCACCAGTCCCCGGGGTTGGTTTACCTTTGGCCACGCCGTCTTCGCCTTGCTGTTCTTCTTTGGTCACATCTGGCATGGTTCCCGTACTCTGTTCCGGGATGTATTTGCTGGGGTTGATCCTGGTTTGGAAGAGCAAGTGGAATTTGGGGTATTTGCTAAAGTTGGTGACCTTTCCACCCGGAAAGAAGCCTAGGTTCCCCGAGGCCTTGAGCTAAAAATTAAGTTTTTGAGAATACCTACCTTTGCGGGGTTAACTCAATAACAATTTGACATTTACAGAAACTATTTCTATGGCGATTTCTTCTACGGGAGAAGTCGCTTTTTGTTGTTGTTTTTCGATTATTGATCATCTTACCAGTGTGCTATGATTCCAGGGTCAAAGCTCGTGGTAAGCAATTGAATTTTGTTGCTTTTACTGATTTTTTAACAGCCCTTAATTATCACCATGGCCGAATTAGCTGGATTAACTGAGAATCACTACATCCTGCAACAGGAGCTAGCCGATGCCCTCCAAGCTCTCGGTCGTAGTATTCACTCTTTGGAAAGGGACATAATTATCAGCCATTGTGAAATTAATGCTGATCATGGGGTGGGGGTTTTACTACAAAGACTTTTTCCCAATTCTGACGAGCTATTGACAATTCGCTCCCATGATCTTTACGGCGGGCAACAGGAGTTTGGCGATCGCCATTTTTTGGTGCAGGGAGAAAGTTTTGTCACCATTGCCCAACAGGTGCAGTGGCTGTTGCATTATTACGCTCCCCGAAGACTTTTATCGGTACCCTATTTCCCAGAAGATTACCAAATTTCCATTGCCTTAAAGCGACTGTATAACTGTCCATTGTGTGTTTTCATCATGGACGATCAAAATATTTACTCTCCCCAGGTTCCCGATAGCTTGGTGGAAGAACTATTGTACCGAGCTGATATTTGCTTGGGCATTTCCCGCCCCCTCTGTGATGCCTACGAAGCCAAATTTAAGCGTAAGTTTTGGTTTGTGCCTCCGGTGGTGCAGGGGCATTTACTCCAAACTGAACCACCCCAGAGCTGGGACCGATCGCCGAGTGAGCGCCAGGGAGTGATGATTGGCAATGTCTGGAGTCAACAATGGTTAGATCAACTGCGGTCTTTGTGTCGACCCACGGGGGTAAAAATTGATTGGTATGGTAACCCCAACCGGGATTGGCTAAATTTTACCGAAGCAGAGTTGGGGGAAGACGGCATTAACTTTAAGGGCTTTGTGCCGGAAGATGAGTTGATTAATATCCTCCGAACCGCTGATTTTGCCGTTATTCCCACAGGTAATTCTGACCAGAGCGGCGATCGTCCAGAGTTAACAAAACTAAGCCTGCCTTCTCGCAGTTGCTTTATCACCGCCACCGCCAATTTACCAATTCTGGTGGTGGGTTCCCCCGACAGTGCCGTGGCCCAATTTGTCCAGAGCCAGGGCATTGGTGTTGTCTGTGCTTACCAAACGGAGGACTTTTCCGCCAAAATTGATTACTTGTTAGAAAACCAAGGGCGCATTCGCCAACAAGCTTTTAAGCTTGGGAAAAACCTCAGTGCAGACGGCATTGCCCAATGGATTTGGGATTCCCTTGCCCAAGGTCAAGCCATGGATGCACGTTTTGAAGTTCAACAAAAACCGGCCAAGATCATTGATGCCAGTGTGGTCATTACCCCCAACGAAGTCACCTATCGCCACGGCACAGGAGCTTTGATCAAGCGGGTATTTCCCAACGATGGGCAAATTGTTTCTGTGCGATCTGACAATCATTACGGCGGTGACCATAACTTTGGTCTCGAGTCTTACCATCTTTCCCAGCGGGGTTGGAGTCGTAAACAAGTTTTCACCAATATTGCCCAAATTTTCGCTGACCACGAAGTTAGTCGGATCTTTTGTGTCCCTTATTACAGGGAGGATGTGCTGACGGCGATTGCCATTAAGGAATTATTTGGAGTGCCCTTGGCTGTCTGGATCATGGATGATCAAAATGTTCGGGTCAACAACATTCCCGATGCCCTCATGGAGGAATTTTTGCAAAAGGCAGATGTGCGCTTTGCCACCCATCCAGAACTGCGGGATGCGTACGAAAATAAATTTGGTTTAAAGTTTTGGATTTTGCCAGCGGTGGTTCCCCATGGGTTAATCAAAACAGAAATTTTTCAACCCACTTCAGACAATTGTGAACAAAAACGGGGTGCTCTATTAGGTAGTATTTGGAGTGAAAAATGGTTTGCTGACCTCTGCTGCAGTACGAAGGAAGCTGGCGTGCAGTTAGATTGGTATGGTAACTCCAAATATTATTGGCTGACGGAATGTAATGAAGATTTACGGGCTAAAGGTATTTATCCTCAAGGGCTTTTTCCCGAAGATAAATTGGTGGAAAAGCTGAAAGAATATCCTTTCATTGTGGTTCCCTATGGCACCATGGATGAGCGCGACGACCAGCCCCAGCTTTCCCAGCTAAGCTTACCTGGACGGATCTTGTTTGCCCTGGCCACATCTAACACCCCAGTAATTTTGATGGGGAGCCCAAAAACCTCCGCCGCTAGTTTTATTAATCGTTTTCAGATTGGGGTGGTCTGTGACTATACCCCAGAAAGTTTTGGGGCCGCCGTGGCCGAAGTGTTAGACCCCCAACGTCAAAGAGTTCTTAGGGAAAATGCCGTAGCCGTGGCGGAAAAATTTGGAGATCAAAATATTGATAGTTGGATTTGGGACTCACTGGCTGAAGGACAGGCCGCCGATGACCGCTTTGAATCCCTCTTCCGGCGATCGCCGATTGACTTAGTGCATTTCATTGAACCTCCAGTACCCAGCCTGATCTACAAAGATTATGCCCAGGTGTATCAAGTGATGCGGCGCTTAAAGGTTAATAATTATCGTCCAGATTTTGTCATGGATGTGGGGGCTTCCCACGGCATTTGGTCCCACACCGCCAGCCAACTTTTTCCCGAAGCACGGTTTATTTTGATTGATCCTCTGATTAATCGCTATGAACAGGCCGCCCGTAATTACTACCTTAAAAACATCCCCAAAGCTAAGTTCTTAGAAATTGCCGTTTCTGATGAGTCAGGGCAACTCAGTTTTCAGGTTTCCCCTGATCTTTACGGTAGTTCCCTGCTCACCCCAGCAGACTTTCGGGATTATGAAACGGTGACAGTGGCAGTCAAAACCCTAGACCAGGTAGCCGAAGAAGAAAATCTCCAAGGACGGGGTATTCTTAAACTGGATGTGCAGTGCGCCGAACATATTGTTTTGGCGGGGGCAAAAAATTTCCTCGAGCAGGTGGATCTAGTGGTGGCAGAACTTTCCTATGTCCGCTACGACGAAAATGCCCTGGTCTTTTTAGAGATGCTTAATCTCTTGGAACAATTGGGTTTCCGTTATTACGATGAAACTGGCGAATGGCGATCGCCGATTGATGGTACCCTCTTGCAGAAAGAAGTAGTGTTCATCCGCCAGGATTTGTTAGTGCCTGAAACCAGTCGTAAAATCTAGTTTTTTTCTGGTTCTTCTATTCTATTTAAATTTTTTTTCTTTTTTTTGTGATTCTAATTTCCAATCTCCACAACAAAATGAAATAGAGAAATTAATTAGAGTTGAGGTTAAGATTCATGAAGATAATCCTTGCAGGTTGTTGTTATAGCAACTAGTATGGGACTCAAAGTTGGTTGAAAATTTTTGCTTTTCGGCGATCGTCGCCCCAAGGCTTAGAGGGGCACTTTTGTTAGGACTGCCATTGAAGGAGAAAACGTTAGACAGCCTAACAATGAAAGCAATTCTCTCCAAGAAAACATTAAACGGATTCAAATCACCATGAAAATTTTAATGGAAAAAAACCGACGTTCGTTATTGTCATCAACAATAGACCAGAGAAATACACTTGTTGTTTTTGACGAACGGGTTCAAGACTTAGAGACTCTGTACGACGCCTTATTGCCCGGCGTTGTTGCTCACACACTAAATAGTCAGACCGATGCCATAACCACTATTTCCCAGTTATTGGCAGAAACAGGGGCAACTAAGCTGGCGATCGCCGCCCACGGCGAACCTGGTACAATTTTCCTCGGCAAAAATCCCTTAAACTCTCAGCAATTAGCAGCATATTCCCGTCTTTTAATGGAGTGGGGCGTCAAGGAAATTGCCCTCTACAGTTGCCAAGTGGCGCAGGGGAATGTTGGTAAACAGTTCATTCATCAGTTGAGTGAGTTAACCGGCGCAGTTATCGCAGCTTCGGCAACTAAGACGGGATCCAAAGAACTTGGTGGTAATTGGTTGTTAGAAATAACAACAGGTAAAATATCAGAATCATTAGCGTTTGAACGATCGCATTTAGAGATTTACCAAGGCATTCTTGATCGTTTTGACCCCTTCATCACTTATGACACAGGCGTTAATCCTATTGCTGTAACATTGGGGGATTTCAACGGTGATGGTTTTCTAGACATAGCTACAGCAAAAAATAACGAAAACGTATCCGTGCTGTTGAACAATGGTGATGGCACGTTTGGGACTCCAAACTTTACTTTCTTGAGTATAGGAGGTACTAATCCTTTTGCTATTGCTGCAGGGGATTTTAACGATGATGGCGACCTAGACCTAGTGACAGCAAATCGCAACAACAATAGCGTGTCAGTGCTCATAGGTAATGGTAATGGTGGCTTTACTGCGACCAACTTTTCTGCAGGAAGCAATCCTATCGATGTAACCGTAGGAGATTTCAACAATGACGGTAATCTAGACATTGCCACAGTGAAAGATGCGGCCTCAGAGGTATCGTTGTTGTTGGGTAATGGCAATGGCACGTTTGGGGGCGCAAGTTTCTTTAACTTGAATATAGGAGGCACAGATCCCTTCGCTATCGCTGCAGGAGATTTTAACAATGACGGTAACCTGGATCTAGTTACCGCAAATCGCAATAATAATAGTGTTTCGGTACTAATAGGCAATGGCAGTGGTGGCTTTACTCCGACCAACTTTAATGCCGGAACCAATCCTATCGATGTGACTGTGGGAGATTTCGACAACGACGGTAACCTAGATATTGCCACAGCGAAAGATAATGGAAACGTATCGGTGTTGTTTGGTAATGGTGGCGGAGCGTTCGGTGGTATAATCTTCCTAAATACGACAGGTACTCCTTCTTCCATCGGTGTGGGGGATTTTAATAACGACGGTAATCTAGACATTGTCACGACCAGCAACAGCAATAATAATGTCTCATTACTATTGGGCAATGGTGATCGAACATTCGAATCCGCTGCTACCTTTGCCGTAGACAGTGGACCTAACTCCATAGCTGTGGGGGACCTCACTAACAATACCCTAAGCGATGTAGTGACAGTTAGTCAGGGGCCTAACACTGCGTCAGTCCTGATTAATGACAATCCCGCGGACCTACTTAATACCCCATTTATCCGGTTTCAAAACACAAATCAACCAGGTACCTACTTGTTTGTTAATCAGGTAGAGGCCGCCGCTATTCGCAACAACCCTGGCTTGAGGCAGTTCGTAGAGGAAGGGGTTGCTTTTCAAGTTGCTCAACAAAAAACCGATCCATTGCAACAGGGATTCTTCCGTTTTCAAAATACTAGTCTGCCTGGCACCTACTTGTTTGCTAATGAAGGAGAAGCGGCAGCTATTCGCAGTAACCCCAACCTGAGCAATTTCGTAGAAGAAGGTCTTGCTTTTTATGCCTATGGACCAGGCACAGGCAACGG